>CAMOXW010000173.1 GCA_946629405.1 uncultured Ruminococcus sp. | reverse complement strand
GTGAGGAGGAATGTCAAGACCGCTGTTTACAGCGCTTGTTTTAGTCTTGACATTCTGAGACACTGTGATACAATGGCAATTTGCGAACGCACAACCACCAAAAAAGTTACATACCCTTTTTTTTCAGACTGTTAATTTTAAAACTGCCGTAAGCTTGTAAGAAAAGCTCAGCGCTCCCTGCGGAACCTTGTCGGAGTAACTCCGACGATCTTTTTGAACTGCCGCATAAAATGTTCCTCGTTCTCATAGCCGCACATCGCTGCGACCTGCGATACAGTACAGCTTGTCTCGGAAAGTATCTCCTTCGCCTTCTCGATCTTGCTGCTTATAACGTCAGAAATACACGAAACTCCGAAGAATTCCCGGTATATGTGCTGAAAATAAGATCTTGACATACTGACGTCCGCCGCCATAGTGTCAACATTCCACTTTAGCTGCGGATTGCGGTAAATTTTAGCGCGCAGATCAATCAGCGCAGAGTAGTGTGGGTCCACCGTTTGCTGAGGTGCATCTCTGAAAATCCTCGAATCACCGAGCTTTATGAGAAGTGTACGCATCAGGCTGTCTATCATTTTCAGCCTCCGTGCTCCCAGCGAATAAAACTCTCCTGCGATATTCCGAACAAGTCCGCAAACGAAATCCATGTCCGCGAACATCACCGGCACCCCGAATGTGAGCTCAAGCGAGTCAATAAATTCAACGTCATTTCCGGCATCAAAGCACATCCAGTCGCACACCAGAGCACAGTCCTCCGCCGAGCACTCCCAGAAGTGCTCGTCTCTAAGCAGAATTGCCGAATTTTCTGGAAGTTCAAGTGTTCCCCGCTCAGTCGTCAGCCTTGCGCGGCTTCTTGCAAAAAGGTAAAAAAACTCACCATTTTCCGGCTCATGCCTCATAGCGTCACCAAGGTCACGCACCATGCGAAAGCCGAGGCTCCTGATGTTCATAATCTCACTCCTCCGCGATATAACGCCATTTCACGTTCTTCCAGTATTCACCTGCGTAGTCAATGCCAACGCGCGGCGCAGTCCTTATGCCTGTGCGGAAACCGTCGTCCTCAATGCGGAAGCGGTCGTTCCCGCAGATTGGCTGCCCATTGAAGCTGCCGTCAATTTGCAGGTATTTCGTCATTTTCGCCGGACCGTTATGAACAGTCCCAGCTCTCAGAAGAATGCCCTGCGGCTGATCAGGCTCGCCGGTAATAACGTTCATAAGCCAGTGCATCCCATAGCAAAGGTAGACGTAGATCACACCGCTTTTGCCGAAAAGCAGCTCCGTGCGCGGCGTTCTGCCCTTTGAAGCGTGACATCCGAGGTCCTCCGTACCGCGGTAGACCTCGACTTCAGCAATACGCTCACGCAGCTCAGTCCCGTCGCTGAGCGTCCTTACAGCGACCTTTCCAACAAGCTCAGGAGCAACCTCGAGAGCATCGCGGTGGTAGAACTCTGGAGTCAATATTATACTCATAGTTATACCATCAATTTCTGTTCAAGCTCACTGTCAGGGCGAACGAAAGCGGTTTTGTAGTTGGTGAAGATGACTTTTCCCGGCTTTGCTCCGGCAGGTTTTTTGACGTACCTTGCAAGGCAATAATCAACCGGCACCTGATTCGACCCACGGCCTCTGCTGTTGACCGCAGCGATAATCGCTGCCTCCTCGATAGTTCTGTCAGGAGGAGTTTCGCCGTCGCAGGCGATGATGACGTGCGACCCCGTGATTCCCTGTGTATGCAGCCAGATATCCGATTTATCAGCAAATTTTAGCGTAAGCTGATCGTTCTGGTGATTATTTCTTCCCACAAGTATAGTGAAACCATCGCTTGACCTGTACTCGATCGGAGGAAGCGCCTTCGGAGGTTTGGTTTTGCCTGAATTTTTCCTTATATATCCCTGTTCGCTGAGTTCAAGCCGAAGCTGTATGATATCATTTTCCGAAGCAGCGCGTGTGAGTGCATCAAAAACGCTGTCGATATATTGAAGCTCCTCCTCGCCGCGAGCGATCTGTTCGGTAAGTTTTGCCTCTGCGGTAGCAGCTTTTTTATACTCGTTGTAATAGTGCTGCGCGTTCTGGGCAGGTGTTTTCCTAACATCGAGCGGAATAATGATCTCCGGACATTCTGCCTCATAAAAGTTCTCCACAATTGCAGAATTATCGCCCTTTTTCAAGCGGTAGACGTTCGCCGAGAGAAGATCCCCGTAAAGCTTGTGCCGTTCACGCTCAGCACAAGCAGCAAGCTCATCCCGCTGAACATTCAACCTCCGCTGGATCCTCTCCGTAAGGTTTATAAGAAGCTTGAACAAGTCATTGGCGCGCTGTTTTGTACGAGCCGCACTGTCTCGCTCCGCATAAAAATAGTCGAGCAGCTCCGAAGCTGACGGCAGCTCCTTTGTGTACATTAAAGTCCCGAACTGCGAAAGCCGGATAAACGAAAAATCCCTTAGCTGTCCTTCCTTATCGCTGACCGAGGTAAAGCAGCATTCATTTTGTTCCAATTGTTCTTTTGTCCGTTTGATAATGAACAAAAGCCGGTCAAGCTGATTGCCGTCAACCGTATTACTTTCAAGGTAAGTACCCCGTCCAGCGAAGTAGGCCCACTCACGCGCAAGTACAGGAGAAACACCTTCAAAAACACGAATCAAAGCCTTAGAAAGCTCCACAGGAGAAGTGCTCCTTAGCCTGTTGATGATCTCCTCACGGTCGGCTGTCATGAAGTTGAGCCGATCATCACGCGGGGGCAAAGAATAGCTCATTCCCGGCAAAACCAGACGCTCACGCGACATTGCCTCATCGACGCGCTTGATGCTGTCAATTACCTTCCCTTCGTGGTTTACAGCAATAAGATTAGAGCACCTCCCCATGATCTCACAGGCGAGCGTAACTGTAACGACGTCGCCAAGCTCGTTCACGCACTCAAAATCAAGGTTAAGTATGCGCTCAAGCCCATCCTGCCGCACAGCAATAAGCTTTCCGCTGCCGAGATGCTTCCTCATGAGCATACAGAACATCGGCGGGGTCTGCGGATTGTCTACGCTCATTGATGTGATATGAACTCTGGCACTTCCGGAATTAGCCGAAATATAGAGCTTTTTGCTTCCTTGCCTTGTCCTTATTGAAATTACGAGCTCCTCGCGCGAGGGCTGATGCACCTTCTCGACCCTGCCGCCGATCAGCGGCAAAAGCTCTTGTTTTATCGCATACAGATACGCTCCATCGAGA
Source organism: uncultured Ruminococcus sp. (assembly GCA_946629405.1). Next base: position 15,979 of record CAMOXW010000173.1, on the reverse strand, counting down.
GCCATAAAACCATTCCTTTACTTATCATTTATTGCTATCCTTCTATAGACCAGCAGTTCAAAATCCGCAGTTATTTCAAGACTGAGCAGATCATCCAGCCGGGCAGCCTGCTGAGGATTTGTCCTGTAATAATATGGTGTCATCATGAATAAGTGCTTGATATCCTCGGTGTTTTCAATACACATCTTGTATTTTATGTGCCTGTTTTCAAGAAGCTCAAAACCTTTAAGATCATACGGCTTAACCTCATTTTTATACGGTAAATCGTAAATTTTTTCCTTTAGCTCCCACAGGTGATCCAACGAAGGGATAGCAATTATCATCACACCGTCCATACGGAGAACACGGTTAAACTCCTCTCCACAATACGGTGCGAAAAGTGAGACAAGCATATCGAAGCTCTGGTCAGCAACAGGCATATGAAACACACTTGCAACAGCATAATGAGTTTTTTTATCACGTTTAGAAGCATATTCTACCGCAATTTTTGATATATCAAATCCATAGATTTCAACATTTTCCAAAGCCTCAGAGACTGCCGAAGTATACCATCCCTCCCCGCATCCTGCATCGAGTAAGGTATTTCCGCAAAAATATTTCCTGACAGTCTCGCACAGGCTGTCTCTGAGTGGCGAATAATAGCCTTTTTCAAGGAATTCACGGCGTGCTTTGACCATGAGCTTATCGTCACCGTGAACGTTTTTGCCGACGTGCTTCGAGAGCAAAAGATTGACATATCCGCTGCGAGAAACGTCAAAACTATGTTTTTCCGCACATTTCAGAGCGGCTCCCGAGAGCGAAAGTGGTTTTCCGCATACCGGACAAGTGTATATCATTATGTTCACCTCAGACGTATTTACAAGGATCAATTGAACGCTCAGCAATCTCAACATCAAGCTGCGGGAACCTTTCTTCAAGCACACGTCTGAGCTCCCGCAAAACAAGGTTTTCTGTGTGGAAATGTCCACAGTCGAACAAGCAGAATTCCCTGTTATTAGCATCGATCCAGACATCGTGCTTGACGTCGCCAGTAATAAAAGCGCAGCAGCCTTTCTCCAGAGCAAGGTCGAGCATGGAGCCGCCCGAGCCTGAACAGAAGGCTATTTTACGCACTTTCCACTGCCTTTCGCCAGACATTCTGACATACTCACAGTCGAAGATCTCTTTCAGACCGACTGCCAGAGTTTCAGCAGAAATGCTCTCTGGAAGTGTAACTATCCAGCCCAGCGACCTGCCGTTCCCGAGTTCCTCAAATGGCTCAGCATCGTCGGTTATACCAAATCTGTTCCTAAGTTTTTCAAGTATAACGCCATTTGTTCCGCCGTCAGCAATGTCAAGATTTGTGTGAGCGCAGATCGCCGCAATGTCAGACTCGATGAGTTTGTAAACCGGACTTGAAAAGGCTATCCTTCTGAGCGGCTCGAAAATGACCGGATGATGCGATATTATCAGATCAGCCCACTTGCAGGCAGCCTCACTTATCACGCTATCGGTAATGTCGAGGGAGAGTATAACGGTATCAGCCTCGCCCGACTTATTTTCGACAAGCAGTCCCGAATTATCCCACTTTTCCTGGGTGCTGAACGGATACAGGCTGTCCAGATAGTTATAAATATCGGAGATTTTCACCGAATCCACGCCTTTTTCCATTTTATAGCTAAGTGCAGTAAAGTGCGTGGAATCCTCGGTTTTTCCAGCCATTTGCAGATTCCGGGCAATTTTCGACAATCTTTCAGCCTCGCGGTCACGGAACTTCCTGCCCAACTCATCATTATCGTCAAAAAAACCATACAGTGCATCAAACTCCGTAAGATAGCGATAATCCGAATCGTACTCCGCAACCATGACCACATAAAGCTTATCGCCGTCCTCAACTGCATATTCCTCCGTGATGTGCAGCATATGCTCATATAGTTTTTTGCGGAGGAATTCCGGCTTCGACATCGGCTGCAATATCCACCGGATATTGTCCAAAACGTCCCAGTCGCATTTCTCGACAATGTCAGCAATAGTCTCGCCGCCCATTCCGGCGATAACTATATCGCTCACTCCATCGAGAGGCACATTGTACAGGCCGTCCGAAAGAATAAGCTTGACCTTATCCTCAATATGATTTTTTTCGACAGTTTTTCGCGCAGACTCGAGAGGGCCCTCTCTGATGTCCGATGCGATCACCCGGCTGCATTTTCCGCTGTTTATAAGCTCAGCCGCAAGGTAAGCATGATCCGTTCCGACATCAACAGCAATACCTTTTCCACTGACAAGGTCAGCAATACAGCTCAGTCTCCTATCGAGCATACCAACACCTCACTGATCTCCGAATCTCCCGGAACACCGGGAAAAATTCATAATTCTCAATAATACAAAACAGCGTGCCGCTCGCACAGCACGCCTGATCGATACAGTTTAAAAACTGTTCGCGCACAGTCGTTGAGACCGTGCGGGACAAAATTCGTCAACCTTCGTTCATCTTTGCGAAACATTCGCTGCAATAAACTGCTCTGCCCTCCTTGGGTTCAAAGGGAACCTTAGCCTCTCCACCGCATGAAGCGCAAACAGCAGTATACATAACTCTTTCTGCTCTGCCTGCATTCTTTCTTGCATCGCGGCAAGCCTTACATCTCTGGGGCTCGTTCACGAAACCTTTCTCTGCATAGAATTCCTGTTCGCCTGCAGAGAAGATGAATTCGTTTCCACATTCCTTGCAGACTAATGTCTTGTCTTCGTACATTTTCAAAACCTCGCTTAAAATATTTGGACCACGGTCGGACTTTCACCGACATCTTTGCATAACAACGCTCTTGATTTAAGCTACACAGCCATATGTTTATGTTACGATCGCACGGAGCTTTCTCCGCGCTCTCTGCATTGCATTATCGACAGCCTTCTCGCTTATCCCCAGCATTCTCGCTGTGCTCTTGTAACTGAAGCCCTGGATACAAAGCTCAAAGGTACGTTTTTCTGCGGAGGATAATTCGGAGTTTATGCCGTTTTTAAGCTCACTGAGAAGTTCCTTGTAAAGACAGACGCTCTCAGGTGACTCATCCTGGGACATGAGCTTATCGCAGCTTCCGTCATCAAGGCTTTCACCCTGACAAGCTGCCGCTCTTTTACGCAGGATCGTTCTCATCCTGTTGTTTATACAAACTTCAGAAAAGGTAGAAAACTTCACGCCTCTCTCCGGCTTGAAGGCATAGATAGCCCCTAACAGGCTGATAAGCCCTTCCTGCCTGAGGTCGTCCGGCTCGGCGCCGTAACGTGCAAAAAGCCGTGCCTTGACTGAGATCACATCAGTATACCGGGAGATAAGCTCCTCCGCGGCACCTTTACTGCTTCGTGCCAGCAATGACAGCTCCTCGTCCGTCATGCTGCACAATTCGCCGCATTTACTTTCAACCAATGTCAAGGGTCCCACCACATTCCGAATTATATATACAAATGAAACGCTGAGTTGTCCGCAGTCCCGGAATGGACCGGAACTGCGGGCATTCGCTCATTTTATGACTCAGAGTTTTCCTTTGCAGCCTCTTCCTCAGCAGCCTTGAGGAGCTCTGCCATATCAAAATTGAAATTAGCGCTCTTATTTGCGGGCTGCTTGGGAGCCTGCGGAGCAGTCTGCTGCTGAGCAGGAGCCTGTGCAGGCTGGGGCTTATTATTGTATGAATTCATATTGTTTCCAGCATTGTAAGACTGTGCTGACCCAACATTAGCGAACGGATCGGATGCCGAAGCCTTAACGGGAGAAGCGACCTCCGCTACAACAGCCTTAGGAGCCTCAGTCGGTTTAAATTCGGCCTTAGGAGGTTCGTCCTTCTTTACGACCTTATTAGCCTCATCGTTGTCGACAGCCTTGCGTGCTTCACCCACGATGAGCTGCGCCTCACTCATGCGGTCATTAGCCTGAGTAGAAAGACGGCTGAGAACAGATGTTATATCTGTGAACTTTGTATTTACGCTCTCGATCTCGTTAAGAAGCATCTTACGGACAGTATCAGACATCTCGTTGACCTTATCAGCGTGAGCATTAGCCTCCTCAACGGTACGCTTAGCCTGAGCGTTAGCCTGATCAATGGTAGCCTTAGCCTGAGCGTTAGCCTCGTCAACAGCGTTCTTAGCCTGCTCATTCGCCTTCTCAACGGTATCCTTAGCCTTTTCGTTAGCCTCCTTGATGCAGGCGTCAGCAGTGCTGTTTGCGTTATTAATAGTAGTTTCAGCCTCGATATTGGCTTCCTTCACGATAGAATCAGCCTTCTCGTTGGCTTCCTTAGTAACCTTTTCGGCATTTTCGTTAGCTTCCTTAGTAACCTTGTCAGCGTTTCTCTGAGCCTCAATAGTGATCTTTCCGGCAGTTTTCTGAGCCTCGGTAAAGAGAGCACCCATGTCGAAGGACGAAGGAATCATGCCGCCGTTCTCCTTGAGGTCAGTGATCTCGTCGTTGAGCTTGGAGATCTCAGCATCCTTTTTAGCGATAGCGGACTCACTGTCCTTAGTGATCTGGGTGAGTTTATTTTCCTTCTCAGCGAGTTCGCGAGTCTTGGCAGTAAGCTCTGCGGTGATCTTGGATATCTCCTGCTTAGCCTTAGCAAGCTCAGCCTCATTTGCAGCGTTATTAGCGGCATTGTTGCCCTGAGGAGCAGCCTTGTTTGCGGCAGCAGCCTTCTCCTCGGCGTTCTTGAGCTTAGCTCTGAGGCTGTCGATCTCGCGCTTTGCAGCTTCAAGAGCAGCGGCAGTCTGAGCATTAGCCTGAGCGTTCTGCTGGGGAGCTCCGCCGGCAGCAGGTGCAGCTGATTTTTCTTCAGCGGCTTTAAGCTTAGCTCTGAGGCTGTCGATCTCACGCTTGGCAGCTTCGAGAGCCTGCGCGGTCTGCATATTAGCCTGAGCGCCGCCTGCACCGCCAGCTCTGAGCTGAGTGATTATCTTCTGACTTTCATCGAGCTTCTTCTGGAGTTCTTCGTTTTCCTTCTTGGCAGCTCTGAGCGCGTTATTGGAAGCGTTGAGCTTTTCCTGGAGGTTATCTACCTGATTGCGTGCTTTGATGAGTTCCTGCGCGTCTGCGGCGGATGCAGAGCCTTCGCCCTTAGCCTTTTTGAGTTCATCTTCGAGAGAGGTTATCTTAGAATTGAGCTCATCGAGGTAGGTCATAACGTCTTCCTTGACGAAGCCTCCTACTCTGGCTGTTCGTAATATGGTTGGTTCTTCCATTGTATACACTCCTATCCCCGCAGCAGGCTGCGGCAAATATAAATTCAAGGAATAAAATTGCCTTTAACCAATTATAACATATTCAATATAATATTTCAACTATTAATATGTAGAAAATTTCGGTTCATTTTAGTGCATTTTACTATATTGACAAGGAAAATATACGGACAGTAAAAAAGCTACCCGGTTTTGGGGCAGCTTTTTGAATCATTCTGTTTTATTGAATTAGAATCGTAGGATTGTGCCTTAAAACATTGGTAAAAATAGTCACAGATGCTTCAAATATAGAATGGTTTTCAATAGTAGTTATGTCAAGACCATCGTCAGCATCAAACTCAACCGAAAATTCCTCACCAGAAGTTAGTGTTGTAGCAATTTCCGCCGCATTATTTATTCCAACATCGTTAAAGTTATAATTGATACTCTGAATTTTATCATTCCATATATGTACTTTTATCTCAGCACAATAACCTTTTTCATTTTTTATAGGAACAATCGGCTCTTTTTCTAAGGTCTTGAATGAATTCACCTCATCAAAATACCAGTAATAATTGTCATACTTTTCATTCTTTTCAGAGTAATCGCCAAGAATATTCACACATTCTTCAACGCTCATTCCTATTCTCAAATTCCAGAATCCCTCATTATCCTCAACTATTTTAACGCTCGGTTCTATTTCCGATGATGATTTGTTCCCGGATTTTCCGCAACCCACAAACGCCGTAACACAAAGCATTGCCGTCATAAGCAAACAAATATTTTTTCTCATAAAAACCACTCCTTTAAGTTTCCAACACATGGTTGTGGCAATAGTGTATCAAAAAACAGTGATAGTTCTGTGATGAAATGATGAAAATCGCAAAATATAAAAAGCGACCCCGAAGGGTCGCCGTTGTTATTTTCAGTTTCCGAGCATCTTGAAGATGTCATCAAGGTCGTAGTCGTTGTTTGCTGAGGGTGCAGGTCTGGAGGTATTGCTGTTTCCGCCGCCAAGTCCGAGACCGTCAATGAGCGGGTTGCCTATCGGGATAACGTCTTCCTCAGGATTGCCGAGGCCAAGCTCATCTGTCTGTGCAGGCTGATCTCCTTCGATATCGTAACCGGCAGCAATAACTGTGATCGTCATCTCATCCTGCATGTCTTCCTTGAAAGCAGTACCGAAGATAAACTCAACATCCTTAGCAGCCTGATCTGTGATAAGCTTTGTAGCTGCATCAACATCGGAGGAAAGAATATCCTCGGACATTGTGATATTGATAAGAAGACGTCTTGCGCCTGCGATAGAAGTCTCGAGAAGCGGGCTGGAGATGACTGCGTTTGCAGCCTCCTTTGCCTTGTCCTTGCCTGAGCCGTGGCCGATAGCCATATGAGCAAGTCCGGCGTTCTTCATGATAGTCGAAACATCGGCAAAATCGAGATTTATGTAGCCTTCCTCAACAATAAGGTCGGAAATACTCTTGACACCGGTCTTGAGGATATCATCCGAAAGAGCGAAGGACTGCATCATAGTAAGGGGCTTGTCAAGTCCGACGAGAAGTCTCTCATTAGGGATAACGATAAGCGAGTCAACATATTTTCTGAGCTCTGCGATACCTCTCTCAGCCTGAGCCATTTTCTGCTCTCTCTCAAAGAGGAAGGGCTTTGTGACAACAGCTACTGTGAGTATATCCATTTCCTTAGCTATCTTTGCAACTACAGGTGCTGCACCTGTACCTGTACCGCCGCCCATACCGGCAGTAATGAAGACCATATCAGCGCCCTTGAGGTGGGTCTCAATCTCGTCCCTGTTTTCCTCAGCGCTCTTCTGACCAACCTCCGGCTTATTTCCGGCGCCTCTGCCCTTGGTGAGCTTTGTACCGATCGGTATCCTTGTGGTAGCTCTTGACTTATTGAGTGCTTTTGCATCTGTATTGATAGCGATATATTCTATATTATTCACACCGGAGTCCACCATGCAGTTGACAGCATTTCCGCCGCCGCCGCCGACACCGATGACCTTTATATTTACATCGGGCTCCAGAGCTTCCTCATAATTGAAATCTGACATTTTTAACTCCTCCTATTATTTATCCTGGTTTTTCACAGACATAATCAAACCTATAAATACACTTTATATTTTAGCATAATATCCGGCTATTTTCAAGTGAGAATTCGATTTTTTTAATTTTCAGCGCATTTGACAATTAACCATGCTATTATCCGGGCATTTTGTACATATTACTGCATATTCTCCTATCAGTAATATATCCCGCCGCCGTCATAGCTTTGAGCGTAGTCATTATATCCGTCATATCCGCCGTAGTCGTTCCAGTCATTTCCGTAACCGTTACCGTCATAGCTGTTCCAGTCATTTCCGTAATCGTTACCGTCGTAGCTGTTCCAGTCATTTCCGTAATCATTTCCGTCGTAGCTGTTCCAGTCCTGCTGCTGAACTGGCTGCTGAGCGCTGCTGTCCGAGCCGTTGCCGTTGTTGTAATCCTCGAACATTTTCTCCTGCTCGGGATTTGTCTCACTGTCTACAGGCTTCCCGTCCGCACCTGTCGTTTTCTCACCGGAAGGCTCTGTAACGGTGTCCGCTGCGACAGCTTCCTTGTTAAGACGCCAGCTGCACTGGTTGCTGCCGACCATCATGAGGTACGCCTTCTTGCCCTTAACGCTCTCCTCGTTCATGACATTTTCTGCAAGGCTGAGCTTATACGCAGCGTCGCTCCAGTTGCCCATGCGGAAGATCGTTCCGTTCTTGTAGGTAACGTTTATCGAGAACTCATTGTTCATATCAACATAAGCCACCGGATTCTCGCTGTCCTTGTCAAAGCTTGCGATAAGCGCGGCAAAGGCATCGTCCTTATGATTATTTGTGGAAGCGAGCATCTTTCCCGCAGTCATGACCGATGGATCATAGCCGTAGATTATCGGCAGTCCGTCTGTAACGAAGCTGTTGTCAGCAAGTATCTTTCCCTTCTTGCTGACAAGGAGGGTCCCGCCATCATAGCTTACATTGTAAGCCGGCTCGCAGCGGGTGACCTTTATTTCCAGCGACGCCGGAAAGTCCCTGTCCACCTCAGCGCTCTCGACAAACAGAAGCTTGTCAAGGATCGCCTGCTCGCTTTTTTCCGGGTCGAGCCGCAGTAGATTGTCGCCCTCCCGGATGCCTGACGCCTCGACTATCTCCTCAGCCGTATACATATCCGACTCTCCCGAGACCCTGATCTCGCTTATATTGAAAAGAAACGTATAGCTTATCGTTATTCCTGCGGTCAGCACAAGCAGCAGTACCACGAAGGCATAGATGTTGAAATTGCGTCTTCGCCTTCTCATGCGCTTACTGCTGTTCTGACGCTCAACATTGGTTTTTTCGACGTCCTTCATAACCTCTCCGATCTGGTCACGCCCGGACTATCCTGCCCCCGAGTGCTGTGACCGCGTCCTCAATTTTTTCATATCCTCTGTCAATATGTGAGATATGCGTTATCTCGCTCACTCCGTCCGCTGCAAGCGCCGCACAGACCATAGCTGCACCGCCCCGCAGGTCAGTTGCCTCAACGGAAGCTCCGTGAAGCACCGGGACTCCCCTGACTATCGCAACCTTTCCGAGCACCTGAATATCCGCGCCCATTTTAACAAGCGCCTCAGTGTGGCGGTAACGGCAGTCAAAGATATTCTCCTCAAAAACGCTTGTGCCCTCCGCAGACGTAAGTGCTGCCATAAGCACCGCCTGCGCATCCGTCGGGAAGCCCGGGTGCGGCATGGTCCTTATCCTGTCGCTGACAGCCCTCAGACGAGGTCCGCATCTCATGAATATCCTGTTTTCGCTGCTGTATATGCTGCATCCCGTCTGTTCGAGCACTGTAATAAAAGGCTCCATTTCGGAAACACAGGCATTTTCGAGAATTATCTCCCCTCCGGCAGCAGCAGCCATTGAGAGATAAGTCGCACCGGCTATCCTGTCCGGCATCACGGTATATTCGCAGCCGTGCAGGTGTTCCTTTCCGTTTATAACGATACGGCTCCCGCCGTCGCCGGAGATCTCAGCGCCGCACGCTCTCAGAAAACCGCACAGATCGCATATCTCAGGCTCTCTTGCGGCATTGTTTATCACTGTCTCGCCCTCCGCCCTCACAGCGCAGAGCAGGATATTTTCGGTAGCCCCTACAGAAGGGAACGCGAGCGAATGTCTTGCGCCCTTTGCACGTCCTCCGCGGCTGCGGCAGACAATGCTGCCTCCGGTCTCGGCTATATCGACGCCCATTTTCTTCATTGCGGCAAGATGCATATCTATCGGGCGAGGACCGAGCTCACAGCCTCCCGGCACGCTCACAGTACACTCCCCCGCTCTGCCGAGCATTGCGCCCATGAAAATTATGGACGACCTCATCTCACGCATGAGAGCTTCGGGAATAACAGTTCCGCTGACCGTCTGAGGGCTTATCACCGCCGTATTGTCCGAAAATGTACACCGGCATCCGACACAGTTGAGTATCCTTGCCGCCGCATATATGTCACTCAGCTCCGGACAGTTCCGGAGCACACATTCCTCCTCACACAGCAGCGCTGCCGCCATGATCGGGAGGGAGCTGTTTTTGCTTCCCTGAAGAACGAGGCTGCCTCTCAGGCGATGCCCGCCTTCAACGATAAGTTTCTGCATATTACCACCTCACAGCTTTTGTGTATAATATGCTGTGCGGTGGTCAGGTGTTACTTCTTTGCCTTAGCGAAAAGCTTGTCGATCACAGCCATGATGCGGTCATTTGTATCTGTAACGCAGAGCTGCTTTGCACATTCCGACATGACCTCAGCCTTTTCAGGCTCCTCATAGAGTTTTTTGATCTCGGAAATAAGCCTCTCGGGTGTAGCATCCTTCTGCTCAATAACAACCGCAGCTCCGGCTTTTCCGAGGACCATGGCATTGTGGTACTGGTGATTTCCCGCTACTATTGGCGAGGGAATGAGGATCGAAGCTCTCCCGGCAGCCTCAAGCTCAGCGAGAGTCGAAGCTCCGCTGCGGCAGATAACGAGGTCAGCCGCGGCAAGACAGACGTCCATATCATTTATGTACTCAGTAATCCTCAGACGGTCAGACTTCAGGGGGATGCCCGCAGCCTTCATAGCCTGCGGGAAGGTCTCCTTGCCCATTCCGCCGTAGCCGTGGATGTGGTTGATATCAAGCTTTTCAGATGTATGCCATTTTATAGCAGCAGTCATTGTCTCATTGATGCAGCCTGCACCGAGGCTTCCGCCGAATGAGAGGACGGTGAAATCGTCATTGAAGCCGAGCTTTCTGCGTGCCTCCGCCTTGCTTATGGAGTTGATGCTGCTGCGTACCGGCAGACCCGTCACGCTGTACTCGAACTTGCCCTTATCCATATAGTCAAGAGCCTCGATGACGGTCAGCATAACGTGATCGACCTCCTTCGAGAGCAGCTTGTTGGTAACTCCCGGGTAGGCATTCTGCTCATGTATCGCGCAGGGAATGCCCATTTTTGCAGCCTTCCTGATAACAGGACCGGCAGCGTATCCGCCTGTACCGATAGCAATATCAGGCTTGAAGTTCCTGATTATCTCCTTCGCGCGTTTTCCGGAGGTCGCAAGATAAGCGGCCGCCTTGAAGTTCCTGCCGATATTTTCAAGGGATAGCTGCCTCTGGAAGCCAGCTACCTTGATGGGCTCGAATCTGTAGCCCGCCTTCGGAACGAGCTTCGCCTCCATATGGTCGGGAGTACCCGCAAAGAGGAACTCCGTGTCAGGATATTTTGCCTTTATCATATCTGCGATAGCTAAGCCGGGGTTGATATGACCTCCGGTGCCGCCGCAGGCAATAAGCACTCTCATAGAACTGCTCCTTTACGCATTTTTAAGTTCAACAGGCTCCGGTTCGGGAGCGCGTTTTTTCTTCCTTGCAGGCCGTTCATCGGGATAATACCTTTGCTGCGAGATATTGAGCATGATGCCCATTTCCGCGAGCTGCATTATGAGCGCCGTTCCTCCGTAGCTGAAAAACGGCAGGCTTATACCGGTATTCGGGACAAGATTGCTTACAACGGCAAGGTTCAGCACCGTCTGTATACCTATCTGGGTGGTGATACCTACCGCGATCAGCATACCGAATCGGTCCTTGCAGCGCACCGCTATCGAATAGCCCTCGACAACGAGCAGGAAGAATACGATTATTATCGCAAAAGCTCCGACAAAGCCGAGCTCCTCGCAGACTATCGGGAAAACGAAGTCGTTCTTGGTCTCGGGAAGGTACATATACTTCTGGCGGGAGTTCCCCAGTCCCAGACCGAACATTCCGCCCGAGCCGATAGCGATTATAGAATTTGCAGTCTGCCATGTATCATCGAGGACGTCGTCGAAGGGATGACGCCACGACTTTATTCTTACCGAAACATAGCTGTCCGGATCACTTGCGAGCCACGATATTACAACTATCGCACCTATAAGCGCAGCACCTCCGAGCAGGAGGAACTGTTTCTTGTTCGCACCGCCGCAGAGGATCATGGCTATAGATATTGTAACGATGAGGATAAGTCCCGAAAGGTGGGGCTCCTTGTAGAGCAGCAGGACATAAACTCCCATGAGCATGGCATATTTCACTATGCCTGTCTTGAATGTGTTCATCTTTTTTCCGTCGCGCTCCATGCTGAACGCGAAGTAAACTATGATAGCGAGCTTTGCGACCTCAGATGGCTGGAAGTTTATCGGTCCGAGGGTGAGCCAGCGCTTTGCTCCCATAGCGCCGCCCTCGTCGTTTCCGATCAGAAGTACAAGTACAAGCAGAAGCGCTCCAATAACGTAGAGCAGTCCTGCGATATTAAACTTCTTTATCATCGGGAGCTTTATATTCTTTAGGTTGTGGTAGTCCATCTTCATGAAGAAGATCATGGCGAAGAAGCCTGCCACAGCCATTTTTGCCTGATTTTTCGCGTAGAACAATCCGTCGCCGTCATGCTCACTGTAAGACCATGCGTAGCTTGCCGAGGACATCATGACTATCCCCACGACAAGCAGTATCATAACATAGGCAAAGAAGGAGAGGCTGATATCGCCGTTTCTGCCCTCGCCGACGAAGGTCTTCCAGAGCCCGCCGGAGCTTTTTTTCTTCTTTTTCTTAGGCTGAGCCATTGTAACCTCCCTGAAGGCAAGAGTATTTCATCAGAATGCCAGCAATGTAATTATTCCCAGAATACCGGAAATCATACCGGCAAGCGAAAAGGTTATCACTATCTTGTACTCGCTGAATCCGCTCATCTCGAAATGATGGTGGATAGGCGACATCTTGAAGATACGCCTTCCCTCGCCGTACTTCTTCTTTGTGTACTTGAAATAGCTCACCTGAATGACAACAGAGAGTGCCTCAAGTATATAAATAAGTGAAACAAGGAGCATCAGCAGGTGGTTGTGCAGGACAAGTCCCACGCCGGTGACTGCTGCTCCGAGGAACATTGAACCGGTGTCGCCCATGAAGCACTTAGCCGGGTTGAGGTTCCAGATAAGGAAGCCGAGACATCCGCCGGCAAGCGCCATTGTGAACATCGAGAGTTCGTTCTCCTTGAGTATCGCACAGCAGACCGTGAATATCAGCATGGATACGAACGTTACCGAGCCGCACAGACCGTCAACGCCGTCTGTAAGATTTACCGCATTGGTAAGGTAGATGATAACGGGTATCATCAATATATAGTAGAATATCCCGAGCGAGGGAGTTCTTGCAAATCCGAAGTCGAGCCTTGTTGAGCTGTCGCCGAACTTATACAGGGCAAACAGGAACGCTACCGCGAAAACGAGCTGGAACGCCATTTTCTGCTTTGGGGAAAGACCGTCGTTGTTTTTTCTTGCGACCTTGATATAATCATCAATGAATCCGATGAACCCAAACAGTGCCGAGAATACCAGCACGCTTATCATCCTGTAGAACGCATCGAGCGTGTCCTTATCGGTCGTATCTACGCCTCCGCGCATCCTGTAGACCCAGTACCCCGCGACCGCTGTGAGAACGGTCGAGATCATGAACATGAATCCGCCCATTGTGGGAGTACCCTGTTTTTTGGCGTGCCACTGAGGACCGTCCTGTGTTTTTATCGGCTGACCGAATTTTATCTTATGCAGGAAGGGTACAAGGAATATGCCGGAAACACCCGCGACTGCGAACGATACCAGTGATACTATCAGATTAATTATCCAGAATGACATTTGAACGAACAACTCCTGTTTATGCAGTATTTTGCAGGGAAGATGCAGGCAGCTTCTCCTGCATTACTTACTGCTTAGTCTTGACAGTCCCTCAGCGACTATCTCGCGCTCATCAAAGTGTATGCTCTTGTCGGCAAGCACCTGATAATCCTCATGTCCCTTGCCAGCAAGAACTATTATATCACCTTTCTCAGCAATATTCAAGGCATGGAAGATAGCCTCCCGCCTGTCAGTTACCACATCATACGGAACTGACGAGCCTTCAAGTCCGACGAGGATATCCCTGATTATAGCCTCAGGGTCCTCGCTGCGGGGATTATCGGAGGTAACTATGAGCTTGTCGGCATATTTTGCCGCAGCCTGAGCCATTTTCGGACGCTTTGCGCTGTCACGGTCCCCGCCGCAGCCAAAGAGACATATCAGGCGGTTCGCGGTATACTCCTTTACACTGCGGAGGATATTCTCGACAGCATCGGGAGTATGTGCATAATCGCATATGACTGTGAAGTCCCTGCCTGTGGGGATGACCTCGCACCTTCCCTTAACTCCGCCATATTCGCCGACCGCCTTTATGATATCATCGAGCGGTATACCGGCTTTGAGGCACGCGCCCATAGCGGCAGTGATATTGGAAACATTGAACATACCCGGTATCTTCGTTCTTACGAAGTGGGACTTTCCGTCACAGCAGAACCAGAAGCTTGAACCGGTGGAGCGTATCTTTATACCGTCAGCATAGAAGCTCGCGTTCTCACGGGTGGAGAAAGTCAGCTTATCGCAGCCTATCTCACCGTAGAGCCTTCTTCCGTAGTCGTCGTCAATGTTGCAGATCGCGGTATCGCAGACGTCAAAGAGCAGCTTTTTCGCCTGATAATAGTCCTCCATGTCCTTATGATAATCAAGGTGATCCTGCGTGAGATTGGTAAAGAGCGCTATGCCGAACCACGATGAGCCGATACGGTTCTGGACAAGTCCGAAGGACGAGACCTCCATAACGACGTACTCGCAGCCCTCGCTCACCATTTTTGCGAGCAGCTCCATGAACTCGAAAGTCATGGGAGTGGTATTGTTCGTATGAAGTACCTCGGTGCCGATCTCGTTCTGGATAGTACCGATGAGACCTGTCTTATGCCCTGTACTCATAAGTATATGCTTTATGACGTTGGTAATAGTCGTCTTTCCGTTCGTACCGGTGACGCCTATCATTTTCAGCTTCCGCTCAGGGTGACCGAACCACGCTGCACAGAGCTTTCCGTAAAGGCGGCGGGAATTATCGGTGACTATCTGCCTGTCTCCGAGACCGAGGTCACGCTCACACACAACAGCCGCTGCGCCCTTTTCGAGCATCTCAGCCGCTGCGGTATGGCCATCGAACTTACTGCCCTTCACGCAGACAAAAAGTGAACCGTCCGTCACCTTTCGTGTATCGTCCGTAACTGAACTTATCTCGATATCGCCAAGCCTTGTCTCAGCATTGTTTTCAAGCAATTCGTATAATTTCATTCTGACCGCCTCCTGTGATTATTAGTCTGCAAATACCACTTCTGGTATTTTGAATTCAAGCTCTATGACTGTACCCTTCGATACAGTTGACATAGCCGCAATGCTCTGCTTGTTGACAAAAGCACCGGCAGCTGAGGGTGAAGCTCCTGTGACGGCAATGTTCACGCCGTACTGCTCCGCCGCATAGTTTGCATTATAAAGATCCATGTAACTGAAATCCGGGACCGAGGTCGTTCCTACCGACGCGCCCTTTTCAGTTATAAGGTAAACTGTGCCGTTCTTGGACATTGAAGTACCTGTTACCGGGTACTGAGCCACTACCTCAATGCCGCTGCCTATAACCTCAGCATTCATGCCCAGACCGGAAAGTGTAGCCTTAGCATCATCGATCGAGCCCTCCAGCAGAGGTATCTTGACGTCGAGCTCCTTCAGTTCCTCCTCGGTGTATTCCGGAAGGATGTGCATAGCCGGGAGGACCTCCTCCATGATGCTTTTTGCAGTAGGAACTGCGACTTTGCTTCCGTAATAGCCGATATTCTTATCGGGAAGGTCAGCCATTACCAGAAGGATTATCTCCGGGTCATCGGCAGGTGCGAAGCATACATATGAAGCAGCATACTCCTCATTTTTCTCGTCCTCCTCCTGAGTAAGGTCAACATTGCCGTTCTGGGCAGTGAGCATCTTACGCTGTGAGGTACCGGACTTTCCGCCGATCTTGTAGCCCTTGATAGCTGCGTTTGCAGTAGGCTTGTCATTGACCACCTGTTCAAGGCAGGCTCTCAGCTTGGCAGATGTGTCCTCAGACACCACCTGACGCTTTACAGTTCTTTCGTTTTTAAGAACAACGTTGCCCTCAGCGTCCACGATCTTGTCAACAACGTAGGGTTCAAGGAGATATCCGCCGTTTATAGCGGCGCAGTAGGACGTAAGCATTTCGATAGGTGTGACAGTTTCGCCCTGACCGAAGGCACCGTAAGCAAGGTTTACATTGTCGATAGTCTCCTCAGTGAAGGGGTCGCCGCGGCTCTCAGCCGGAAGGTCAATACCCGTCCGCTCACCGATACCGAAGGCATCGCAGTAATAG
>CAMOXW010000172.1 GCA_946629405.1 uncultured Ruminococcus sp. | reverse complement strand
GATAAAGCAATCGATCTTATCGACGAAGCCGGTGCTTACCGTAAGCTGCATCCGACTGACAAAAAAATTCAGACCGTAGATAAAAATGTTATCAATGAAGTCCTTACGACTATTTGCCGAGTGCCTGTGGAAACAGTTTCAACGGATGATATCTCTGGACTTGCCGGACTTGAAAAACGTCTGAAAAAGCGTATTTTCGGGCAGGATGAAGCAATAGACCAGGTCGTGAATGCGGTGAAATTTTCCAAAGCCGGACTGCTTGAGGAGAACAAGCCGCTTGCAAGTCTGTTATTCGTCGGACCTACAGGCGTGGGAAAGACCGAGATTGCAAAATGTCTTGCAGAGGAGCTCGGTGTGAAGCTGATACGGTTTGATATGAGCGAATACGGCGAAAAGCACGCTGTTGCAAAGCTTATAGGCTCACCTGCCGGATATGTCGGCTATGAGGACGGCGGACTGTTGACAGAAGCTATTAGGAAAACTCCTTCAGCTGTACTGCTACTTGATGAGATAGAGAAGGCACACGCGGATATCTACAACATTCTGCTGCAAGTCATGGACTATGCAACTCTGACTGATAATCAGGGAAGAAAAACGGATTTTCGCAATGTCGTGGTAATAATGACATCAAATGCTGGTGCAGACCGCATCGGCAAAAGTACGATAGGATTCCGGAGCACAAGTCTCAACGAGAGTGTCATCATGGAATCTGTAAGGCAGACATTTCAGCCGGAATTCCGCAACAGGCTCAATAAGATCGTGGTATTCAACAGCATGGACGACAAAATGGCAGCACTAATCGTTGAAAAGAAGATCAATGAGCTTGCAATGCAGCTTAGTTCAAGAAAAATTGTTTTTTCGGCTGATAAGGATGCGATGGCGCTTGTGCAGAGTAAAGGCATAAGTGAAGAATTCGGTGCACGCGAGGTAGACCGCGTGATAAGGAACGAGATCAAGCCGCTGTTCGTGGATGAAATGCTTTTTGGGAAGCTGAAAAACGGCGGCAGACTGAAGCTTTCAGCATTCGACGGGGATTTCACTTTTTCTGCTGTTAAGAATGGTAAAGCGTAAAGCAGAGTCTATAACAAAAATCGTACAAGCGCTTGAAAAAAAAGCAAAATAGTGATATAATGATAATTGATAAGACCGGAGGAGGTGATGATATGCTTGATCTTGAACATATCGAAAAATACAGGGAGAACAACCGCATAGAGGCAAAAAAAGCTGTGGGAGGCTTGCCGGACAGCATCTGGGAGACTTATTCTGCGTTTGCGAATACGCTCGGCGGGATTATACTCCTCGGTGTTGAGGAGCTCAGCGATCGTTCGCTCCATGCAATTGAACTTCCGGACCCTGAATGGCTGATAATGGATCTCAGGGATATCATCAATGACCGTAGCAAGGTGAGCTGTAATATACTCTCAGAAAAAGACATCACCCTGCATAAAACCAATGGAAAAACGATCGTCTGCATCAGAGTGCCACGGGCTGACCGCAGCTGCAAGCCCGTATATATCGGCGGAGACCCGTATACCGGCACATACCGACGCAACGGTGACGGAGACTACCGCTGCACAAAACAGGAGGTCCAGGCGCTGATGCGCGAAAGCCGCATTTATGATCCTGTCGAAGACACTGAAGAATACAAAAGTATAGTTGAGGAGGCTGACATTGCCGCTCAGAGTGAGCTTGAGTTAAATTCCGTCACTGCAAAGGATTCTCAGGACGGGATCTATTTCAGCTGGTGTTATGCCTTCTGGAAGATCAAAAAGCGCATCCTCCGTGAACAATTCGGCATAATCTGGCGCACTCCCGAGGAAATGAGCAGGCAGTACATCGGCTCCGACAGCTTATAACAAAGCAGTAACGTATCACTCGTTACTGCTTTTTTTTATGTTGAATTTTCCTGCTTCTGTGCCGGTACTGTATTACTGTAGAGCAGCTTCAGGAATATCGGTGTAGCAACTGACGAAATGATTATCAGCAGGATAACTGAGGCGAAGTATTTCTCATCGAGCATATTTACTGACAAGCCCTTCTGAGCGACAATAAGCGCTACCTCGCCGCGTGTCATCATTCCGACACCTACCTTCAGACTGTCACGGAAACTGTATTTCATAAGCTTTGCAGCAAGTCCGCAGCCTATTATCTTGGTAAGAAGCGCTACAGCAACAAAACCTGCCGAAAAGAGCGCAAGCTCTTTGCTGAAACCGTCGAAGGTGGTTTTTAGACCGATACTCGCAAAGAATACAGGACCGAAGATCATATAAGAATTAATATCTATTTTCCGAGCAATATATTCTGAATCGTTGAGGCTGCAAAGTATGAGACCTGCGACATATGCGCCGGTGATATCGGCGATTCCAAAGAATTCTTCTGCCGCAAAAGCCATGAACATACACAGTGCAAGCCCGAGTATCGGTATCCTTCTCTGGTGCGGGTGGCGCTTGTCGATGAACTTGAATACATAGTACATCAGGAAACCGATACATATGCTCAGGACAATGAAAAGTCCGGTATGTACAAGTACGTCGGTCGGCTTTGAATCGGGTTCTTTGAAGCCTATAACAAATGTGAGCACAACTATTCCGATAACATCGTCGATTATCGCAGCACTCATTATCAGTGTACCGACGCTTTCCTTGATATGCCCGAGCTCCTTCAATGTCTGGGTAGTTATCCCGACTGAGGTCGCAGTCATGATCGTACCGATGAAAACTGCCCGGTAGAATTCCTCGCTTCCGACCGCTGAAAAGCCATAAAAGGCGCTGTAGAGCAAAGTTCCTCCCGCAAGCGGGGTGAATACGCCAACACAGGCTATAACAAGCGCCTTCGGACCTGTTTTCAGCAGGTCGCGCATATTCGTTCCAAGACCTGCACTGAACATGATCATTACCACGCCTATCTCAGCAAGAAGCGAAAGATAATCTGAGTTGCCTACAAATCCGAAGCAGCAAGGTCCGATCAGAAGACCAGCGATTATTTCGCCCACGACCTGCGGTGCGCGGAGCTTCTGTGCAATAAGACCACAAAGCTTCGCGGAAACTATTATGATCGAAAGATCACGGAAAAAATCAATTCTGTCCAAAAAAACATCTCCCTGAATAATATACTCCGAATGCTATTATATCACCTGAAAATGGAAAATGCAACTATACAGAAGAAATTTTTTTAGAAAAAGGAAAGAAAATTTCCTGTTATGGTTGCAAAAAGCTATGAAATGTAGTATAATATTCTATTAGGATATGTCTGAACAGTTTAATACACTGCTCATTCTATACCTGAAATGGAGGCAAGAATATGTGCGGAATAGTTGGATTTACAAATAATATCAACAATGCCGGTGCTGTCATTGAGGAAATGATGGACCGTATACGTCACCGCGGACCTGACGCCGAGGGCAAATACGTTGATGCGGACATCGCTCTCGGTCACAGGAGACTGAGTATCATCGACGTTTCCTCACAAGGCAACCAGCCTATCTTCAACGAGGACGGCTCTCTTGTGATTGTTTTCAACGGCGAAATATACAATTATGCTGCTATCAGGGAAAAGCTGACTGCAGCCGGACATTCCTTCAGGACAAATACCGATACAGAAGTCCTCGTACACGGTTATGAGGAATATGGCACAAAGCTGCTCGGGATGCTGCGCGGAATGTTCTCCTTCGTCATCTGGGACAAGAACAAGAAGGAACTTTTCGGTGCGCGTGATTTCTTCGGCATAAAGCCCATGTACTATGCACAGATGAACGGTACATTCATGTTCGGCTCTGAGATAAAGAGCTTTCTGCCACACCCTTCATTTGAGAAGAAGCTCAATACTGCGGCACTTGAAAACTATTTGACATTCCAGTATTCTGCAACAGACGAGACCTTTTTCAAAAATGTATACAAGCTTCCGCCTGCTCATTTTTTCATATACAAGGACGGCTGCTTAACTATAAAGCGCTACTGGGACATCCACTTCCGCGAGGACGGAAAATCCTCACTTGATCAGTGGGTAGACAGGATATCAGGTGTTATGCACAACTCCGTAGAGGCCCATAAGATAGCTGACGTTGAGGTCGGTTCATTTCTGTCAAGCGGAGTTGATTCAAGCTATGTAGCGGCAATTGCTGACGTTGACAAGACGTTCACTGTTGGCTTCGGCAGTGACGAAAAATACAACGAGATCGGCTGGGCAAAGAATTTCTCAAAGGCTATCGGCAAGGAGAATACCAGCAAGGTCATTACTCCTGAGGAATACTGGGGAAGTCTTGCAAAGATACAGTACCATATGGATGAACCGCTTGCTGATCCCTCCGCAGTCGCTTTGTATTTTGTCTGCAATCTCGCTTCTGAGCGCATAAAAGTAGTACTTTCAGGAGAAGGTGCTGACGAAATATTCGGCGGCTATAACGTTTACAGCGATCCCGACGGCACTATATATGACAAGGTGCCGAGAATAATCCGCAGAGGAGTAGGTAACATAGCCTCAAAGCTTCCTGCCAAGAGGGGAGTGAACTTCTTCGTCCGCAAGGGCAGGGATGTTGAGGAGCGCTTCATTGGAAACGCCTATATCTTCACTCCTGAGCAGCGCAAGGAGCTCATGAAAATAAGCACTGACGCTCCAGACCCGACCGTGCTCACAAGCAAGTATTTTGAGCGAGTAAAGGACAAGGACGATGTTACAAAAATGCAGTACCTTGACCTTCATATGTGGATGGCAGGAGATATACTCCTGAAGGCCGACAAAATGAGCATGGCCAATTCACTTGAGCTAAGAGTTCCATTCCTCGATAAAGAGGTAATGCACGTTGCGGAGAGGATACCAACAAAGTACAGGGTAACTCACAAGAGAACCACCGAGGAAACAAAATACATTACTAAATATGCGATGAGACTTGCAGCAAAGCGTGATACACCGTCCGGTACTGCAAAGACTGCCGCAAAGAAGAAGCTCGGCTTCCCGGTACCTATAAGAGTTTGGCTCAGGGAGGAAAAGTATTACTCCATTGTCCGCAGTGCTTTTGAGAGTGAGGCATCACAGCAGTTCTTCAAAACTGAGCCGCTGATAAAGCTGCTTGACGATCACCGCTCCGGAAAGTCTGATAACAGCCGCAGGATATGGACTGTATTCACCTTTCTTGTATGGTACAAGGTGTATTTTGAGAACAATGGCTCATATTGAGAGGGAACACTATGGCAAGTATAGTAACATATAAATATATCAAACAGAATCCTGACATTATGGAGTATATACGCAGGGCTGACAGTGCTCTTGAAGCACTCGGTTATACTGAGCATTCATTTGCTCACGTTGAGCGTGTTGCAGCGACCTCAAGCATGATACTGACAGTTCTCGGATATGACGAAAGAACTATCGAGCTTGCAAAGATCGCTTCTATCATGCATGATATCGGCAATGTTATAAACCGCGTCGATCATGCACAGAGCGGCGCTGTAATGGCTTTCAGACTGCTCGATAATCTGAGTATGCCTGCATCGGAGATATGCTCGGTGATATCTGCTATAGGCAATCATGACGAGGGCACAGGTCTGCCGCTTGACCCGATATCAGCCGCCCTCATAATCGGTGACAAGACTGATGTAAGAAGGTCTCGTGTCCGTAATCATGATCTGCTGACGTTCGACATTCATGACAGAGTTAACTATGCAGTTGAGCGTTCAGAGGTGCGGTTCAATGATGACAAGAGCTCTGTAATACTTGAATTACAGATAGATACGAAAATATCATCCGTACTGGAATATTTCGAGATATTCCTTGACAGGATGCTGCTTTGCAGAAGGGCATCCGAGTTTCTGAAAGTAAACTTTGAAATGATAATCAACGGCAGTAAAATTCTTTAATGGAGGTAAAATTATGCGATCGGAATACCAGCATCTTATTGATCTCAGCGACTATCCTGTATCATGGTGGAATAAGGTAATAAAGCTTGGCGAGGAAATACGCAATGAGCCTGAGAAATTTGCACATGAATGTGATGGGAAGGTCATGGCTACCTTGTTCTATGAGCCCTCTACCCGTACACAGATGTCGTTCCAGACAGCAATGATACGGCTCGGAGGCAAGATAATAGGCTTTGACAATCCTATGAACTCCTCGGTGTCAAAGGGCGAGACTATCAAGGATACGACAAAGATAGTCAGCAGCTATGCCGATGTTCTGGTAATGCGCCACCCGATCGCAGGAGCTTCAAAGGCTGCTTCTCTGACGGCTGAGTGCCCTGTTATAAATGCAGGGGACGGGGGACACCTCCATCCTACCCAGACCCTTACAGATCTTCTTACGCTGAAGATAGAGAAAAAACGGCTGTCAGGACTTACAGTGGGAATGTGCGGCGATCTAATAAACGGCAGAACAGTTCATTCGCTGTGCAAGGCACTGAGTATGTTCAAGGACAACAAGTTCATCTTCATCTCAACTCCAGAGCTGAGAATGCCGGCTTACATAAAGGATATCATAAAGGCTAACGGCAGCACCTTCAAGGAAGTAGATACCCTTGAAGAAGCTATCGGTGACCTTGATGTGCTTTATATGACGAGAATACAGCAGGAGCGCTTTGCAAGCCGTGAGGACTACCTTGCACAGAAGAATACTTATGTGCTTGACCGCAAGAAGATGCTGATTGCTAAGAATGATATGATTGTTATGCATCCGCTGCCGCGAGTTGACGAAATTACAGTTGAGGTCGATGACGACAGCAGGGCGAAGTATTTCACGCAGGCGAAATACGGCGTTTTTGTCCGCATGGCACTCATACTTACAATTTTGAGGGACAAGCAGCCATCAGAGACCCTGAAGGGCAAGGTATATAATGGTGTCTGCTGCGATAACCCAAAATGTATCACCAACCATGAAGCATATCTTCCTAAGAGCTTCCGTTCCAGCGGCGATGAAACACTTCTTGAATGTGAATACTGTGACGAGAGAAAGCTGATATAACTACGAGTAAAAGCCCCGGAAAAACCGGGGCTGTAATTTTTGACAAAAGTTGCACCAAATATGTATTATTCTTTGTTTTTATTATTTGTTATATTGGCAAGAGGATTACTCTCCACAGCATCCCTGACATTCTCATTGCTGAGATGTGTGTATATCTCAGTGGTAGATACACTCGCGTGACCAAGTAATTCCTTCAGCGTTAGAACATCCGCCTCACCGTACTGATACATGAGCGTAGCGGCAGTGTGACGAAGTTTATGTGTAGTTATACCCTTACCGTCAAGACCTGCAGCTTGTAATGAATTTTCAACTATCTGCTGAACTCTGCGCTTTGATATACGCTTGTGCTGATTACTTATAAACAACGCAGGTTCATTGGCAGCCTTAGGATCAGCTCTGCGGACCTCGAGATAGTTGTTCAAAGCCTCAACGCAGGCTTTATTAAGGTAGACCATACGTTCCTTATTGCCTTTGCCAAGAACTTTAAGACGATATTCAAGGAAGTCTATATCAGCTATATTTATACCAACAAGTTCGCTCAGACGCATACCACAGTTAAGAAACAGCGTTATAATGCAGTAGTCACGCCGTGAATCCGAGCTTCCGGCAGCTTCGAGCAGCTTCATGCTTTCTTTGAGAGAAAGGAACTTAGGCAGTGCCTTTTTTGGAACAGGAACGTCAAGGTCTTTAGTAGGATCCTTGTCAATAATATGCTCGACCTTTTCAAGATATTTGAAGAAGCTCCTTAGAGATGAAATTTTACGATAACGCGCTTTATCTGCATTATTGCGTTCATCTGAAGCGTAAAAAATAAAATTGTATATGTCAGTAACAGTTATTCCGCGCAGATCAGATTCAGTCATTGCTTTTATCTGAACGTCCTCAATATCCTGATCGGTGTTATATTTTGAAGCGTAAATATATTTCAGAAACAGTCTGATGTCAAGATAGTATTCATCAATGGTCCGGTCAGACAAAAGCTGTACTATTTTTATATGTACAAGGTATTTATTGAGAAATTCCGGGTTTTCAGCTGAATTGTGATTTTTCATATGATCCTTATTCAAAGTTGCACCAAACTTCCATTTGGTGCAACTTTGAATCTCCTTTCAACAGCGGTG
>CAMOXW010000171.1 GCA_946629405.1 uncultured Ruminococcus sp. | reverse complement strand
TAACCCCGCCTGCAATGCTGAATTTTTCGTATTAGCTGACGAATCCGAAAGTCTGGCGCAAAGGAAGATAACGAGTGCTGCGATAGCGATACTCAGCAGGACGTAAATCTTAGTCTTTCTCTTTTTCTTTATCTCCCTTTTCAGGCGTTCCGCTTTGTGGTATTCACTGAGATAATCATCGGCCTTTTCGGACATTGTCCTGACGTGCTCATCGGCCTTTTCGCGAGTCTTGGAGCCGGGCGCGGTACTGGCAGCGGTATCCGGATTGATCTCCTCATCGGTAACGGCTGTCTCCGGCTCTTCCGGTTCAGAGTAGACTGGCTCCTCGATCTTGAGTGACTGGCGGTAGAGGTAGACCTTGTACTCACAGCCGCATACATAGCAGCGCAGGTCGCCGTCCCGGTTGAAAATTTCACATTTTGGGCAAATCCACATTTCTGTGCTCCTTGAAATTATGATAAAAGATCTCTGTCCGTCATTGCGGAGAGATGATTGAAGACCTTCGCAGCTGACCAGCGTTCGGAGGCTTCCTTGCAGAGCATTTTTGATATGATCTCCTGGTACTTTTTGGGGATCTCGGTGCTTATCCTGACCTCGCTGTCGTTGAGGACAGCCTCATAGATATATGCAAAATCGCTTGAAATAGCTGGCTTTTCGCCTGTGAGGAGCTCATGGAAGATTATACCGAGGGAGAACACGTCAACCTTCGGAGTAAGCTCGACCCGCTGCTCTGCGAGGGCGAGAAAGCTTTCCGGGGCGAAATACTCCGGTGTACCTTGTACATCATCCCCGAACGGCGGATCAGAGGCAAGGTAGCTTGCATCGAAGTCGATTATTTTTGCGGTATACTGATATGGCATCGTGGTCTTGAACAGTATATTCTGCGGTTTCATATCGGAATGGACGATGCCTTTTGAGGCAAGCATTGAGAAGCTTGCGGAGATGACCTTCATCAGGAGGTGCTTCTGCGGCGGGGGGAGGAACCTCAGCGACTCGAATTTCATGGTACACGGCGGCACCTTGTCGGTCACGATATAGAAGTGGCTCTTGTCCTTGAAGAATCTGAACGGTGCGATGATATTGCCGTTTGCCGCCTCGCAGATCTTGTTGTATATGATCTTTTTCTTTTCGTACCAGTCGTTGCATTCCTTGCAGCGGCGGTTTTTGATTTCCGGAGCTATATCGACATTATCGTCGGGATAGACGGGGGTGAGGAACTCCTTGATGAAGTATTCCTTGCCGTCCTTCCAGCAGAAGCCCCATTTTGAGAAGCCGCTGTTTTTGGTGGTCAGTGGGGCTTTCAAGCGGAATTCACCAATATTGAAAGGCTCGAATTTATCCTCAGCTTTAGTTTTTGGGAAATGCGAACCCATTTTGACCTTTATATCGCTCACAATTTCACCGCCTGTAATATTTTTCCTTATACTTTTCCCAAAGCGCAAGGAGCTGCTCATCGCCGGCATTTGCCGAGGGGATGATGTAATCCTTGCAGAGCTCGTTATATCTTGGCTGGAAATACTCCCTGATCTCCCTGAAGCTGTCAAAGCCGAAAAGCGCGGCGATAAAGACGAAATCGTCGCCGCTTACGGCAGATATCGCCTTAGATATGGCAGCCTGCCATTCCTGTTCATCTGATGAGGAAAAAAGGGAGGACAGCACGATATGCTCGAAGTGCATAGGAGTAAGAAGGTAGCCGAATGCGCCGTCTGTAGCGACAATAACGGCAGCCGGAAGGGAGAGCTGAACGTTTTTTGAGCTTAATTCAAAGCTTTCTCCGGCATGGAGAACGTTCCTGAGCTTCGCATCGTTTCTGAGACTGGAGAAGGCATCCTCCTCAGTCATTACCTCATCGGAGGTCACCTGACACATACCGTCGCAGTCGAGGAAGAAGCCTCTTGAATCGCCTGCCCAGAGGTACTGGCACATGACGGTATTATTCGGTGTAGCCTCCATGGAGACCACTGCAGCAGTCGAGGGAAGCTCGCGGAACATATTGCTTTTTATCATGATGCCCGAGGCACCGGAATAGTCCTTTTTCACGCGCAGAAGGCTTTCGTTGAGATAGCTGCGGTATTTTTCCGCACCTGTCGTGTTATGGACAAAGCCCTCTCTCTCGTAGAATCTGTCAGTCATGAAGGCGGCGACCCGGGAGGCGATATAGGCTCCTGTCCTGCCGCCGGCAGCCTCATACTTTTTGGCACCCATGCCTCCGCAGCCGTCAAAAGCTGCGATATAGCCGTTTGCGGCATCCTTGAAGGAATATGAGAAGCCGTCCTCGCCGCAGCCCGGGATCTTGGGCTTTTCGGCAAGGAGCAGCGAATAGAGCTCGGGTGTCATCATATACTGTTAGCGATAACGTCGAGGATCTGTGAGTAGTCGATCTCCTTGAGACCGTTTCCTGCCTGTGAGGGGAAGTGAACGACGTTGTCCCATGAGCTTGTGATATCGGTCCACGAGGGCTTGTCAGGCGTAAAGAGCAGCAGTCTCTTGGCGTTATAGTCCATATATCCGTCATTCTGTACGCCGCCCCACCAGCTTGTGAGCTCGCTGAAATCGGCAGCCATACCTGCCGGATAATTCGGCTCATCGCTTCCGAAGCCGAGCTGATGAGTGGAGGCATCTGACCATACAACGATGATATGTCTTTTCTTTATACCCTCCTTGTTCCAGTCGGAGCGGATAGCGAACGCGAGAGCTTCAAGTCCGTCCTCGGGCTCATCGCCGCCGCCGGCAGCCTTGATAGAGCGGATAGTGCTGTTGAAGTCCTCGATCTCCTCGGGGAGTCTGAAGAAGTCGGTAGCCATCATAGCTTCTTCGCCGTCGGCCTTGTAGTCGCGGTAAACGACGACTCTTGCGCGGAGGGTATTGATCTCCTTGCCCTTCTTGCCCATTTCGTTTTTGAGGTCAGTGTAGAAATTGATAGCGTTCTCCTTGACCTTGTTGATGATATCTCCCATACTTCCTGTAGCGTCTATACAAAAGACGATGTCTATGTTATAAGTAAGCTTGAACTGATTCTGCATTGTGATACCTCCTGAAAAATATTAATCGAAGCCCTTGAGCGGCTTGAAGCGGTCGTTCTGGTTGGGAGAGCCGCCGTTATCGGAATGGCTCCTTACGTTGATCTTCAGAGAGCCGGCAGGTTCGCTGAAAACTTCGGGCGAAGCGGCGTCTATAGCGGTATCAGGGACGGCGGCAGCGGGCTGAGAGGTAACGAGCCTTACACCGCAGTTGTCACAGAAGATGCTGTCCGGCTCGAGCTCAGCTCCGCAGTTGGGGCATTTTAGGTCGCCGAATCTTTTTTCCGCGGGCGAGTTGAGGGCTTCGGCGCCGTCGGGCATAAAGCCCATATCGAAGGTCATGTCATCTCCGAGCCGGCATCCGCAGCCTATGCAGAAAACGTAATCCGGCTCGTTAGCCTGTCCGCATCCCGGGCAAATGATCTCATTCATAGTTCATCATCCTTTTTGAGAAAAAATCGTTTGTGCTGTCACACAATATACAATAATATTGTACCACTTTTACAAGATTTGTCAAGTAGCCGCAGAGCTTTTTGGCTGCCGTAGCAGAAATGGCGGAGGATTTATGTATAATTTATACATAAAGAAACGGGGCAGTAAGAGCTGTCCCGTTAAATCAGTCATGAAAGCCAGAGGATGATATCCTCCTCGGTCGCCTTGTTCATTCTCAGCCCTTCGCCGACCTCGCCCTCGCAGTCAACGCGGATGTCCTCAACAGCCTTGGCTATACTGCTGCTTCCGCTTGTGCAGAAGGGGAGGACGGTCTTGCCGGTAAAGTCGTGCTTCTTCATGAAAGCGGATACTGCCATAGGGCAGGTGCCGAACCAGATCGGGAAGCCGATGAGTATCCTGTCGTAGTCGGCGAAATTCTCGGCATCACCGACGAGCTTGGGATATTTGCGGTCAGTGAACTCTTTGCGGGCGATGAATATTTTTTTCATGTAGCTGTCGGGGTAAACGACCTTAGTGCAGATGCCGTAGAGGTCACCACCTGAGATATCAGCGATACGTTCGGCAGCCTTTTTGGTCTTGCCTGATGCAGAAAAGTAGACTATAAGAGTTTTCATTTGCATTACCTCCTTATTGAAAAATATCTGTCATCTGAATTATAGCATTTTTCCGGAACAATGTCAACTCCTTATCAAGTCGTTGCTGTATCAGCTTATACAGCAGCTTTGAGATCCTGAACTCACATTCAGAGCTGAGAAATCGTTTGGATTTGCCAAAACCGTTGACATTAGGGTACATAATATGTTATAATTATGGTATATTTTACATCCCGTTAAATTTTTTGAGGAGGTTTGCTATGAAAGCTGATAAGTACGCTGTTACCGGAGAAAAAAAGGTCGATATCACCAAGCTCCCGACCAACAGCCGCGAAGATAATGTTGATAAGGATGAGATAATCAGGAAGTATGAGGAGAATAAGCTCCGGCTCGCTGAGCTTCAGGACAGATTCTACGCCGACGGCAGAGAGGGCATCATCGTCGTTATACAGGCTCTCGACGCATCCGGCAAGGATTCCTCTATCAAGAACGTTTTCAGCGGCATAAATCCGCAGGGAGTAAAGGTGCACTCCTACAAGGCACCGACCTCAGAGGAACTTTCCCACGATTACCTATGGCGCATCCACCAGAATATCCCGCGCCGCGGCGAGATAGCTGTTTTCACCCGCAGCCACTATGAGGACCTCATCACTGTTCAGGTCGAGAATATCAAGCCGCATTACCACATGGCTGAGAGGAATATCGGAAAGGACGATAAGACATTCTTCTCCGAGCGCTATGCTCAGGTCAACAGCTTCGAGAAGTATCTTTACGAGAACAGCTACCGCGTTGTCAAGATATTCCTCCATATCTCCAAGGACGAACAGACCGAGCAGCTTCTTGAAAGGCTCGAGGTACCCGAGAAGAACTGGAAATTCCGCTCCGACGATCTCAAGGTGAGAGACAAGTTTGACCCGTATATCAAGTGCTTCAACGAGGTCATCAACAAGACCTCTACAAAGAACTGCCCGTGGTATGTTCTCCCCGGTGACCAGCGCTGGTATACAAGATATCTCATTACCGAAATACTTCTTGACGTCCTCAGCGACTGCAATCCGCAGTATCCGGAGCTTCCCGATGAGGAAAAGGCAAAGCTCGGAGAGTGCCGCGAAGCCCTCAGAGCTGCACTTGGGAAGTCAGGTGACGGCAAGAAGAAGTCCTCGTCATCAAAAAAGTCGAAGAAATGACGTAATACGGGCGGAAGCAGCAGCCGTTCCGTTTAACTGGAGGAAGTATGGAAAAGAGAGAATATCAGAAGACAGTAGACTATATCTTTGAGCTCATCGAGAGCGGTATGCTCAAGGTCGGAGATCAGCTGCCCACCGAGCGAAAGCTCTCGGAAAGGCTCGGAATAAGCAGGAATTCTATCCGCGAAGCTCTCAGGACACTTGAAAATCTCGGGCTTGTGGAGTGCAGGCAGGGCTCAGGGACTTACCTCGTTGACCACGTTTCTGAGACCTTTACAAAGGCTATAAATATCATGCTCATGATGAAGCAGACCTCACACGCTGAGATCGGTGTTTTCCGTAGGCATATGGAGAAGGCTGTCTGTCGCTACATAATCGGGAACGGTATGTCAGATCAGAGCCGGGAAGCGCTTATCAATGCAGTTGAACGTCTCAGGCTGACAGAAAATACAAGCATCATGACCGAGGCTGACACTCAGTTTCACTATACCCTCATCCGCGCGACCGAGAACAGCTTCATGATAACGCTCTTTGATTCGGTCACGGAGATCTACAGAAGGTGGATAGATGATATGCTCACGGTATCCAGCGCCGAGACAAAGGCTGAGCTCAACGACGCTCACGAAAGGATAGCCCGGTATCTTATAGATGGAAACGTGGAGCTTTGCATAAAGGCTATCGACGATCACTACGATATTGTTGAAAGAATAGAAGGATCACGCAGATGAACCCGATCGAGGAGAGTGTCGCCTCCGTTTTCGGAAGGCAGATATGGAAGCCCTTCAACAGGGGAGTAGATCAGTATCAGCTCATTCAGCCCGGCGACAGGATAGCTGTCTGTATCTCAGGCGGCAAGGACTCAATGCTAATGGCGCTTTGCATGATGAGGCTGCAGCGCTTCGGGAAGCTGCCGTTCACGGTAAAGTATCTCGTCATGGATCCCGGGTATGCACCTGAAAACAGGCTGAAAATAGAGCAGAATGCTGATCTTCTCGGGATAGCTCCGGAAATAAGGAAGACAAGCATATTCAGCTCAGTCGAGGCTGAGAGGGATAATCCCTGCTTCCTGTGTGCAAGGCTGCGGCGCGGCTGGCTCTACAAGACTGCTCAGGAAATGGGCTGCAACAAGATAGCCCTCGGACATCATTTTGATGATGTGATCGAGACCATCCTGATGGGGATGCTCTACGGCTCGCAGATGCAGACGATGCTCCCGAAGCTGCACAGCGAGAATTACGCCGGTATGGAGCTTATACGTCCGCTGTACCTTGTCCGTGAAAGAGACATCATAGGCTGGGCTGAATACAATCATCTGGAGTTCATCCGCTGCGCCTGCCGGATGACGCAGGCACGTCCGGACGGTGAGGGGAGTTCCAAACGTGCTGAGATAAAGAAGCTGCTTGAACAGCTGCGCCTTGTCAATCCTGCTGTAGATATGAACATCTTCCGCAGCGCTGAGAACGTGAACCTCCGCAAGCTGATATCCTACCATGACGGCACCAATTACCGCCATTTCCTCGACGACTATGCGGAGGGATATACCGTCCGCGGAACAAAAAATATCAAAGGGGCTGATATGAATGATATCAATTAAATATGACGACTTCGGCGAAAATTATGACCTTTTCGTGAAGCTCTGCGAGATAACCTCCGAGCCTCTCAGACTGGTCAAGGAGGACTCACCAGACCTCATTGTCATGAACGCTGATGCTTTTGAAAGACGCAGGAAGGTGCTTGACCTGCGCGAAAAGCTTCTCCGTATGAGCGAGGATGTCCCGCTTGAAGCAAAAGGCATCTCACTCGAGGAGCTCGGGAAGTATATCGCAGAGGTCGAGGAGGAGGCTTCGGCCGGCTGATTACAAAATATTACAGCGGTGACAAATTGTAACTGCAATGAAAATTTGATGAAATCAGACATAATATCCTTGACATTTTGTGCAAATCAGTCTATAATAATATCAACGCCGGAAACAACGGCGCACATGATATAAACTTCAATTAACAGGAGGATTTGAAAAATGGGAATATTCCGCAGATTGAGCGACCTGCTCAAGTCAAACGTAAATGATCTTATCGACAGAGCTGAAGACCCCGAGAAGATGGTCAAGCAGATCATAATAGATATGCAGACCGAGCTCACAAAGGCTACTCAGAATTATGGCAAGGCTAAGGCAAGCGAGCGTCTTGCGGAAAAGAGATATCTTGAAGCTCAGAAGCAGTCCCAGAGCTGGGAGAACAAGGCTAAGGCTGCACTCTCTCAGGGCAATCAGGAGCTCGCTAAGGCTGCCCTCGCTAAGAAGGTAAAGTGTGACGAGGATGTTGAGAACTACAGAGAGATGTATGAGTCTATCTCCAACCAGACCGAGGCTATAGGCGATCAGGTAGAGGTACTCAAGTCCAAGCTCGAGGAGGCAAAGAGCCGCCAGGCTATGCTTATCGCTCGCTCCCAGATGGCTGATACCCAGAAAAATCTTGCGAAGTCCACAGGCGGATTCGACGGAAGCTCTGCAATGGAGAAGTTCAACCGCATGGAGGAGAAGATCGAGCGCAAGGAGGCTGAAGCAGCCGCTTTCACTGAGATAGCAGGCGTTGACAATGAGCTCGATGATACATTTGCTCAGCTCGAAACAGACTCAAAGGTCGATTCTGAGCTTGCGAGACTTATGGCTGAAATGAACGGCGGCGCTGCTGCTGAGGAAACGGTTTCAGACGAAAAGTAAAATCTTACTGTAAAGGAATACTTTTATGAGCAGCAAAAACCCCTATACTATGCGGAGATTCGTCAAGGATTCGCTCCCGGTGCTCTGCGCTATCTTTCTTGCCATCGCTTCGGTTGTGTACATAATGTTCAAGAGCTGGAGCAATAAGCTTTACGCTGAGGTCTGGAAGGATTATGACGAGTGCGGAATCGGCTGAACCACCCGCAACAAATAAAAACAAAGGCTCCCGTGAGGGAGCCTTTTTGCTTAATCAGCCGGATTATCTTCTTTTTTGATGTGAAAGATCACTCTGAGCAGCCCCGAAAGAATACGCGGGCTTCTGATAACGACTATCTTCATATGTATCCCCCCTTTGTATACTGTATTATATTCCAGGGAAGGAAAAATGTTACATCCGCTC
>CAMOXW010000170.1 GCA_946629405.1 uncultured Ruminococcus sp. | reverse complement strand
AGTCCTCCCGTTTATTTTTACCCCTTTGGGGGGAAAAAAAAGAAAAAAGTTTGGAGGGGGTATTTGGGGGGGAACCTTTTTAAAAAAAGTTCAGCCCTCAATAATAAACGTACAGACTACCCTCAGCCAGCAGCCGAAAGCTGTTTTTCAAGCTCAGCAGCGCGGAGGAGGGCGGTGTCGATGTGGTCGCAGAAGTTCTCCTTGCCGACGCGCTCGGTGAATCCGGCTTTTGTCATAGCTCGCATAGGCTGCTCGTTGACATGGGAGAAAATGACCTTGATACCGCGTTTTTCGCAGCGTTTTACGATGCTGTTCAGCGCCTCAACGCCGGCAGCGTCGATAGCAGGAACGTTTCTCATTCTTATGCAGAGGATGTCGAATTTCTTGTCCTCAAGGATATATCTGTACTTGTCAGCAGCGGCGAAGAACATCGGGCCGTTTATCTCGTAAACACGCGTATTTGCGGGAATTTTCTTGAGGGAGATATTGTCGGGGTCGGTGTCCTCATCGTCCACGTCTATCCAGTTATGAGCCTCGGTGACGTCAGCCATTCGCTTCATGAAAAGCAGCGCCGCAAGCACAAGTCCTACGCCGATAGCGACAACAAGGTCGAACACAACTGTGAATATCAGCGTTACGAAAAGCACGATAACATCGCTCTTTGGAGCTGTTCTGACAGTGTAGACTATATTTTTCCAGCCGCACATATTATATGCAACAACAAAAAGAATTGCAGCAATGGTTGGCATTGGGATGAGTTTTGCGTAGGGCATGAGTGATACGAGGATGATAAGTACGACTATCGAGTGGACGATGCCGGCGATCGGCGTTCTTCCGCCGTTCTTGACATTTGCAGCAGTACGGGCGATCGCTCCGGTGGCGGGTATTCCTCCGAAGAGCGCCGAGCCGATATTAGCCGTACCCTGTGCGACAAGCTCCATGTTGGAGCGGTGCTTTGAGCCTATCATACCGTCGGAAACTACGCAGGAGAGAAGTGATTCAACTGCCGCAAGGACTGCGATAGTCACAGCGTCAGGCATCAGCTCCTTCATCTTGGAGAGGGTGAATTCAGGTGCTGAGAACTTCGGCGGTGCCGAGGAAATACCGGGGAACTGGTCGCCGATTGTATTTACGTCCACATCTGCAAGCTTCACAATAAGTGCGCAGACGATGACCGCGATAAGCGAAGCAGGTATCTTTTCGAGCTTCTTCGGCCAGAGTATGAGTATCGCGAGAGCAAGGCACCCTATGAGCATAGCGGGAAGACTGAACGTATCTATGCGCCTTGCGATCTCCTCTGCCTTGTCGATTGTCTCGACAGGAGACTTCTTGAATTTCAGCCCGAAAAAGTCCTTGATCTGTCCGATGAGTATGGTCACGGCAATGCCGAAGGTGAAGCCGGAGGTGATAGTTCCTGGGATGTATTTTATCAGCGCTCCGAAGCGGCAGAGTCCCATGATTATCATAAGAACACCAGCCATGATCGTTGCAATGATGAGTCCGTTCATGCCCTCGGAGGCGACGATGCCGGCAACGATAGTTGCAAATGCTGCGGTAGGACCTGCTATCTGCACGCGGCTTCCGCCGAGGAGCGAAACGATGAAGCCTGCGACAATGGCGGTGTAAAGGCCCTGCTCCGGGCCTACTCCGGAGGCTATCGCGAGGGCTATCGAGAGCGGGAGAGCGATTATCGCAACGATGATTCCGGCGACAACGTCCTTGATGAACTGTTCGCGGGAGTAGTTCTTCATGACCGAGATGAGCTTCGGTTTGAGTTTCTCCTCGCTTGGCTTGACTGCTTTTGAGTCCATGTTGAAAAAACCTCTATTCTTGCATAAATATGCCGTCTCCCGGACATTCCGGCGAAACACGCGATTACAATTATACTACTAAAAAAAGCCGGTTTCAAGGGCTTTGACGAATTTTGGCATAATATATAAATCATACGCGCGTTAGGGTGAAAAGATAATGAATAATACCGCAAAAAATGCACATAAATATCACTGAGGTGAGTTTTATGATTGAACTAAAGAACAGTCAGACACGGGTGAACCTGATGAGGGCGTTTGCTGGGGAGTGTCAGGCGCAGAACAGGTATCTCATCGCCGCAGACACGGCTCAGCAGCAGAATTTTGCGGCTATAGCAAAGCTTTTCCGGTTCACCGCTGAGCAGGAAAGACAGCACGCGAAGGTGTTCTTCGGGCTGATGTCAGAGCTTTCCGGGACGAATATCGAGATAGAAGCGGGCTTCCCGGCGGATGTTTCGGGGGATATTCAGCAGCTCCTGGACTTTGCGGCGAAGGGCGAGGCTTCCGAGGCAGGAGTGATCTATCCCGATTTTGCGAGGATAGCCCGGGAGGAAGGGTTCACGGATATTGCAGAGAAATTCTCATTTGCTGCCGCTGTTGAGGAGGAGCATCATAAGCGCTTTGAGTATTACGCTCAGCTTATGCGCTCAGGGATGCTGCTTCGCTCTGAGAGTACGGAGGAACGCTGGATCTGCCTCAACTGCGGACATATCCACACCGGCAGCGAGCCCCCGGAACACTGCCCCTTCTGCGGCACAGATAACGGCTGGGCAGTGCGCGAGGCTGAGGCGGACTTTACTAAGTAAGCAGAAAGCGGTAAGGGCGCGCAATGCGCGTCCCTACAAATAATTACGCATTACGAATTACGAATTAAAAAGGCGGACAAAAGTCCGCCTTTTACATTTACTATATAAGTTAGCTCCTGTGAGCGAAAGCAGACTATCGTGAGCGAAAGCAGACTGTCGTTCCACACGAACGCAAGCCCCAAAGGGGCGACCCGTGGAAGCCTGCGGGGGCTCCCCGCCGTGGAAGGATCCGGCGTCACGCTGGTCACATAAGTTCGCAGATGAGGTTGGAGAACTCGACCGGGTCGTCAACGGGAAGTCCCTCGATAAGAAGCGCCTGATCGTAGAGAAGCTTTGCATACTTGCCGAGCTTGTCCTTGTCGCCGGAGTCGTTTACGGCTTTGAGGCGGCTGAAGATATCGTGCTCCGGGTTGATCTCGAGGACTCTCTGAGCCTGTATCTTCTCGGAATTAGGCAGGGAATTGAGCACCTTCTCCATTTCAAGCGAAATATCGCCCTCGCTGGTGAGGCATACCGGGTGGGAGCGAAGTCTCTGGGAGAGGACTACCTTTGCGACCTTGCCTGTGAGAGCCTCCGCAAGAGCTGTGAGAAGGCCGGAATTTTCCTCCTCCTTAGCCTTGAGCTCCTCCTTTTTGTCCTCTGTCTCTATGCCGAGGTCATCAGCGGAAACTGAGCGGAACTCCTTGTCCTTGTACTGGCGGAGGGATTTTACTGCAAATTCGTCAACGCTGTCGGTGAGGTAGAGTATCTCGAAGCCCTTGTCGCGGACGAGCTCGGTCTGGGGGAGCTGTTCGATACGTTCGATGCTATCGCCTGTGGCGTAGTAGATGTACTTCTGCTCCTCGCTCATT
>CAMOXW010000169.1 GCA_946629405.1 uncultured Ruminococcus sp. | reverse complement strand
TCCACAGAGGAAGCTTCCGAAACTACAGAAACTTCGACCGCAGAGGCTTCGTCTGAATCAACAACAGAGGCCTCATCCGAGCCTGAAACTGAGGAAAACTCCGACACCTCAGAAACTACTGAAGCAGTCAAAACTACCGCTCCGGCTGAAACCGCCGCAGCTCCCCCGGAGACAACTGCTCCCCCGCAGACCGAACCTCCTACCGAGCCTGCACCTGCCCTCAAATACAAGAACGGCACATATTCCGCAAGCGCTTACGGCTATGACGGAGAGGTAACGGTCACTATCACAATAGAGAACGACAAGATAACCTCTATCAGTGCTTCGTCCGACGAAAGCGATACCGATTACTTCAATATGGCTAAAAATCCGGTCATCAATGAAATTCTTGAAGCACAGGATACCTACGTTCACAGCGTTTCCGGCGCGACATACAGCTCAGAGGCAATCATGGTAGCGGTCGAGACCGCTATGGCTTCTGCGCTGAACTGACACAGCTTAGCAGTACATACTACACCACGGGCGCACGATGTGCGCCCATATGATTACTGTGAGGAGCAATAAGCATTTACTCCCATGGGCGAAAGCAGACTTCCGGCACGCCCCAACAACGTGGAGCGGGATTCCCAAGGGGATTCGCTCCTTGAGCAGAGCCCATATCGACCGCAGGTCGATCTTCTGAAAGACGCTCAGCAAGGGGGGAAATTCCCAAACAGTCCTGTGGACTGTTTTGGAAAAGGGGACGCCCTGAAAGTGAGAGCGTCCCCTTCTGCCGGTCTGTAATTACTTGCCTGCGGAGTTATCTCCGCACTAAAAAAATGGCCACGGAAGTTAATGCCGCTGCCTTGCGAAAACATCGCTCCGACCTTGATTTATCCCTTGAATTATGTTATAATAGTTTGTACTAACTTTTAGGAGAATGATAGCTTGAAAAAATTATCGCTTTTATCTCTCGCAGTTTCAGCTGCATTGCTCTGCACCGCCTGCGGCAGAGCTTCCTCATCTGAAAGCACCGCTTCACCTGAGGCTTACAGCCGGGTCGTTTTCGCTATGGATACATATATGAGCATCAAGACCTACGGAGGCGGAAATGCCGCTCTCAATGCTGCGGAAGAACGTATAACAGGGCTTGAAAAGGAGCTTTCCGTTACCGACAGCGGCAGCGATATCGCCCGGCTCAACAGCGCGGACGGCAAGCCTGTTGAGGTCTGCGAGGATACTCTTGCTATTATCAAAAAAGCTGTCGAAACAGGTGACCTCACCGGCGGTGCGCTCGACGTCACGGCTTATCCTGTCGTCCGGGAATGGGGCTTCACTACGGGCGAATATAAAATTCCCGCTCAGGAAAAGCTCGGCGAGCTGCTTGCAAATGTTGACTACAAAAGGATATCCGTAAACGGCAGCAGCGTCACCCTCGGCGAAGGTCAGGAGCTTGACCTCGGTGCGCTCGCAAAGGGCTACACCGGCGATGAGGTAGTGAAAACCCTCCGTGAAAACGGCGCCGTTGCCGGTATCATCAGCCTCGGCGGAAATGTTCAGTCTTTCGGTGAACGTCCGGACGGCGGTCCGTGGAGAGTCGCCGTGATTGACCCATTCTTTCCCGATAAGGATATGTGCATCGTTGAGATCGGCGAGAAGGCTGTAATCACATCCGGCAACTATGAGCGCTATTTCACCGGTGACGACGGAAAGACCTACTGGCACATAATCGACCCCGCTGACGGCTGTCCCGCTGACAACGGCATCGTTTCGGCTACTATTATCGGAGATGTCGGGCTCGAATGTGACGCGCTCTCAACCGCGATGTTCGTTGCAGGAACTGAAAAGGCTGTGGAAATATGGCGCAGCGACCCGCACTATGACATGATACTTGTGACTGACGACAGTAAAATATTCTACACTGAGGGAATTGCTGAGAGTTTCCGGAACACAAGCAGTATGCCCGCGGAGGTGATAGCGCTTGACTAAGGGCGTTAAAATTTGTATGGCAGCCGTCGGAGCAGTATTCGCGGTCTCGCTTGTGCTGTCAATAATTATCATGACAAGATCCGGCAGGGACCCCGCAAAGGAGTCCGTCTGGGTCGAGATCGTTCAGGACAACAAGGTTCTCTATAAGCTCGATCTCTCAGCTGAGCCGGACAGGATAATCCGTATCAGCAGCCCCGGCGGAGGCTGGAACGAGGTTAAAATAGAGGACGGGAAAATAAGCGTTTCAGACGCTGACTGCCCCGACCGTACCTGCGTGAAAAACGGCATACTGAGGTATGAATATCTGCCTATAATCTGCCTGCCTCACAAGCTTGTGGTGCAGTTCTGCGAAGGGACGGACGAAGAATGAGTACGAAAAAGCTTGCAGAACTGTCCATGCTCACAGCAGCTGCACTGATAGTTTTTATAGTTGAGCTGAGATTTCCGGATATACTGCCAATTCCCGGCGTAAAGCTCGGACTTGCAAATATCTTCACGGTCTATGCAGTGTACCGCTTCAGGGCTAAGGAGGTACTCCTCATGGTGCTCACAAGGGTCACGCTCGGGTCAATATTCAGCTCTAACCTCTCTGCAATGATCTACAGCATGGCGGGAGCTCTCATGTGCCTTGCGGGAATGCTTCTCGTCCGTAAGATCATACCAGTAAAATATATCTGGCTTTGCAGTATAATCGGCGCCATGCTGCACAATACGGGACAGATAATCATCGCGGTGCTGATGATGAGATCACTCGCAGTTCTGCCGTTCTATCCGATACTGCTGACTGCGGGATGTATTGCCGGTGCCTTTACCGGCGTATGCGCGCAGCTAATACTTAACCGCGTGCCGAGAGAATAAGCATTAATTCCATATCACAATTTAAAAATCGACAAATCTCTGGACGTTTGAAAAGAATTGTGGTATAATTATATCACAAAACTATCCCGGAGGTGTGCTTATGGACCTTAAAGATTTCGCTGACCATATTCAGCCTATGACCTGCATTATCTCTGTTGAAAAATATCCTGATGGCTCCTACGGCAATATCCGCATCGTCACAGGAAACAAGGCATATATTGACGCGAATGAAGCCTATGCCGCGATAGGTGCTTCGGACAGGTTCAACGTTTCCTTCGTCCCCGATCAGCCCTATGAGCGGTATCTCCAGAAAGATCTCAATTTCGAGGAATATGTCTACCGATGTGCTATACTCGGTCAGCCGCTTCACAGCTATATCTGCCCGGATAAATACAACTTCTGGATCCACCTTGTCATGCTCCCCCTTACTTCGGACAAGGAGAATATTTTCTACTGCACATATACCCAGGAGTTAGCGGCTAAGGCTGACGTTACTCAGATGACCAACCTTCCGCCGGATATCACTGCATCTGTGCTGAATACCTGCATCAAACTCAAAGGTGCTGAGAACTTCCAGGCGGCTATTGACGAGGTCATACAGGATGTCCGTGTTCTGTGCGGTGCAAGCTACTGCTGCATACTTCTCTCTGACTTCACACACAGAAAATGCTCTGTGCTGAGCGAGGCTTTAAGTGCGGACAGCAAACTGAAATCTATGCGTAACTACGTTGACGATGACTTCTTCAGCATAGTCGAGACCTGGCAGGATACAATTGCCGGAAGCACCTGCATCATCGTCAAGGATAAGAACGGCTGGAACTACATCCGCGACCACAACCCTATATGGTATAACTCTCTCGTCAGCGCTTCGGCTGAAAACCTTGTACTGTTTCCACTGAAAGCCGGCGGCGAAGTCCTCGGCTATATATGGGTGATAAATTTCGATGTTGAAAATTCTGTCCAGATAAAGGATACTCTCGAACTCACTACCTTCTTCATCGCTTCCGAGATATCCAACTACCAGCTTTTCAAGCGGCTCGAGATCATGAGCTCGATCGACCTTCTCACTGGCGTTTTCAACCGCAATGCAATGAATAACCGCGTCGATAAGCTATCCTCCGGTGAGGAAGCCTGCTCCGGAAAGCTCAGCATCGTCTTCGTTGACCTCAACGGCCTGAAGACCATGAACGACACAGAGGGTCACTTCGCGGGCGATATGCTCCTGAAAAGAGCTGCTGTAACACTACAGAGATGCTTCGAGGGCTGCGATGTTTACCGCGCCGGCGGCGACGAATTCATGGTCATCGCAAAAGGAGCCGCTGATAACGACATTAAGAAACGTATCACCCGGCTCCGTGCCGCCGCTGAACAGCCGGACGGCGTAAGCCTCGCAATAGGCACCTGCTCCGGTGATGCAAAGGATATCCACATAATAATGCGTACTGCCGATGAAAATATGTACGCCGATAAGGAGAACTTCTACCGCCTTAATCCGGATAAGAAGATACGATAAATAACGGTTACTGCCATAATCCGGCAGTAACCGTTGTTTTTTCAGGTCTGTGCTATCAGTCCGGCAGGGATAAGCTTCGGGTCGTACATTACCTCGGAATGGTTGTCAAGAACAAGCTCCTTGTCAAGAAGCTCTCCGGTCTTGCGGTCAAAAATGTTCTTGTATATCTTCGACACACGGTAGTATTTGCCGTCATCCTCCTTCCGGAAATGATGCCCCTCCTCCGTAATGCTGAATGTGAGCGGAAATTCCTTCTCGCTCCGCAGCTCAATGTGCAGTTCCTCCTCGTCACACCACGCAAGAAGCTGAACTGCAATATTAGTATTGTTCCTGAAACGATAGTCGATATAATTATAGTTTACCGATGTCCCCGAGCTGAACGGTACACGCTCCCCTTCATCAGGAGCAAGCGCATCGGAGTGCTGATGGAACTCCGTTACCTCGAGCGGACTGTGAAGAATAGTCCGGTGTATCGTGTTGCTGAGGTTGCATAATCCTCCGCCGATGCCGGGTATGAGCTTGCCGTTCACGATAACTCGTCCGTCCCTGTAGCCGCGGCGCTTGGTTGTCTTGCCGACAGTGTGCCAGAACGAAAATACCTCGCCCGGACGAATGACGATGCCGTTTATTTTCTTGCAGGCAAGCCGGATATTTACCGCCTTGTTTATCTGGAGCGTCGGGTCAATTCCCGGTCCCCGCTTTATAAGGTGGGAGCTCTGGCTGAAGACCGTTACCGGGAGTTTCCGGCGCATTCTGGTCCTTGCGTAGTTCTCTCTGCCGATAATATCAGCTATATGCCGCTTGCATATCTCCTTCTGCTCTGAGATAGCGTAGCAGGTCGGATTTATGTCGCAGAACAGCTTATCCTTGTAAAAGAACATTTTTGTCTCTCCTTATTATGTAAATGTCACCGAGCCTGTTTCTAAGACGGCTACGGCGGTAGAAGCAGAGTATAAGCTTCTCGATGTAGCGCTTCTTGCCGAGCTTTGTTTCGCCGGGAAGCTGTATATAGTGTACGAGCAGGCTCGGGATACCGCACCTGTTCGCGCCGATAATATCGGTGAATATCTGGTCACCCACGCACAGTGTCTCGCTCCGGTCGGTGCCGAGCATTTCAAGTGCCCTGAGATAGCCGTCAGCAGCCGGCTTGTCCGCGTCACATATGTACAGTGTTGAGATATTCTTTATGAAGCGCATTACACGCTCCTCATCATTATTGGTAAGCAGAAGTGTCTTCAGCCCTGCACGGTGAATTTTCCTGAACAGACGGTCTACCTCCGGAGTTGAGTCGTCTCCGTGGTGGACAAGAGTGT
The DNA here is from genome assembly GCA_946629405.1 of uncultured Ruminococcus sp. The sequence continues at coordinate 5,328 of CAMOXW010000169.1, read as the reverse complement.
TGTCGATATCGAATATCACAGCCCTGTAGCCTCTTGCGTAAAGCTTGTCATAATCGACTGCAAAAACGCTCCTTGCATAGCCCCACGGATAATACCTGCTCAGCATATCCTGTCTTCCCCGCTTTTCTGTGATATATAGGCGCAGACCCGGTCTATCTGTCCGCCGAAGTCCTCGCCGAATTTTTTGTCGAAGAACGCGCTCCCTATCGTGAATGCCCACGGAGAAGTCTCCGCGATCTCGTCAAGGCGCTCATAGCTGTTCACGCTTCCCGCAATACATACCGGCGCATCGACTGCTTCAACAAAACGCCTGTCAAGCTCGACCGGGTCGCCGGTATATCTGTAGCCAAGCAGATCAATACCGTAAGCGCCGCGGCTGATATAGTCCTTTGCTTCGGCTATCATGTCATCAATGCTGCCGGAAAGCACCGAGGGACGGTCATAGACCTTCCCGACGAACGGCATATACTTTATCCCATTGCTGCGGCAGAAGTCGTTCACGGCGTCCGAGAAGACCGTTCCCATGAGGATGTCGCAGCCGCATTCCGCCGCAAGCTTCGCTCCCGCGAGGCACTCCTCATCCGTGTAGGCAACGACCTCGAGGACCGTAGTCTTGCCGCATTCCTTCATCAAGGAAAAGAGCTCTTTCATTTTCTCCTGCGGCAGGGGCTTCTCCTTGAATCCCCAAAATTCTGCCGCTGAGCTTCTGCACCGGCTGAATATCTCGCTCGCATTCAGCACCGTGCAATCGTTGTACGTCAGCATAACGATCAATGCAGGCGTATTTTTCATTATCCCACCAACCCTGTTTATGTCTTTTTTGTATATATAGCTACATCATTATAGCACAGTGTGAGAGATTTGTCAAATTTTGTCTTATCAACGAGAAAAAGGGAGCTCCTTCAGCTCCCCTGATCTTTATTCATCCGCAGACGGCTCGTCACCGTTGCCTGCAATTATCACATCTGAATCGTCAACAGGCGGCTCAACGGCCTCCTGCGGCTCCTCGATCTCAGCATTCAACATCTCGCGGAGGGTATCCTCGATAGCCCTCAGCCTTTCAAGGTCAATTATCCCCGCACAGCTCACGTCATCGCCGCTTCCCCTGCGGGTCATTTCCGGAAGGAATACCTGAAGCTGCCTTACTCCGTCCTGCATCCCGCTTTCACAGAATGTAAGCGCAAGTCCGCGGTAGAAGCCGTGGAGCTGCTCCTTGCTCCAGTAGGAATTCTCGATGCCGTCCGTACCGAGGAATATCGCCGGCGGTATCTCGTCCTTAGGAAAGTAGACGTATCTGTAAGACAGTGCGGCATCGTCCTGACACATTGAGGTCGTAACATTGTCATAGCAGCGCGGATCCTCCGGAACAGGCTCATAAGCCTCTCCGTCATCACCGAAAACCACACAGCTCCCGTCACCGATCTGGGCGCAGAGAGCGAAGTCCTCCGTGACAACCGCAAAGGCAAGTGTAGTGCCGTAAGCCTCTATATACCGTCCCGAAAGGTATCTCTCACGGTAATATCCGAACTGCTCCGGGATACGGTCGAGCTCCTCCTCGGAGAAGGGGTCGAAGCGGAAATCCTCCTCAGCGGTGCTATGCCAGCGGGCAACAATGCTCCGCCAGAGCTGGTCGAAAAGCTGTGTACGCTGCTTCTCGTCGTTGAGGTCGGCATCGGTCTCATTCAGATTCCTGAGAAATTCGTCAACACAGCTCTGAGCACAGTCTACCGCGTACTCCGAGCCGCGGTCGGTGCGAAGATAGCATAGGCTCCCGTGACCGTCAGCAGTTGCCGCAAAGGAATACCTGCTGTTATCGAGCGAAAGAGTGCTGTCCTGACAGACGATGCCTCTTTTGATATGAGTTTCGCCGATGCAGCTATGAGAAAAGGAAGAATAACCCTTCATTCTATCACCTTACCAGTCTGCCTCGTCCCAGTCCGCAGTACCGGAAGTATCCATAGCCTCCTGTGTCTGCTCGACAACGTCCACGGCGAGCTTTTTCGATATCTCGACCGGGTCGGTATCGCTGTCAACGGTACTTGAATGGCTGGCGAAAACACTTGTAATAACGCTTGCCTTTTCTATCATAAGGCGAAGCTGATCCTTGTTCTTAACGTCAAGAACTGTCTCAGAGCTGCCCGAAAACCGTGCGAGCACGCTCCTGTCGGAATCCTCGCCGATAGCAAAGGCTATCTTTATTGCACGCTTGAACCAGTTGTTGTCCTGCAATGCTGCAAGGCCGCCCTCCCAGTTGTCTGTGGGACCGCCGTCGCTGAAGAGGAGTATTACCGGCGGATAAGCTCCCGCTGAGGTCTGGAGAAACTCATTGCGCGAAAGCTTCTTGTCGAGCTCCTTGAATGCTGTACCCATGTCAGTAACTCCGCAGGCTTCAAATGATTTGAAGCGGTAGCCCTCGGGAGACACCGGCTCGGGAGTGATCCACCTTGCCCCCGTGGAAAATTCAAGAACAGCGATCTTGATCTCTGCATCGTCGCTCTCGTCGCTTATCTCCTGCAAGGTCTGCATAACCTCCTCAAGCGCAGATTCGACCTGTCCAATCTTGCTGCCCTGCATACTTCCGGAAGTATCAATGACGTAAAAGAGAGTCATGACCTTCCTTACGGCAGGAGCGTAATCATCTAATCCCGGCATATTCCGTCCTCCTAATATTAATATCCATTAGTATTTTACAACATTCTGTGCATTTTGTCAAGGAAGTTTTGTACAATTGCAATGGCAGCAGTCCGTGAGCGAAAGCAGACTATCCATTTCTCACGAAGCAGCCCGTGGAAAGGGATGCAAGGGAGGTCCTCCCTTGCCGGAGTCCAGAGGCAGCGCCTCTGGTCGCCGTTTTCAGCTTTTAAGACGGCGAAATTGCAAAGGCGCTCCGCAAGAGGAGACGCCCTGCAAGAGAGGGCGTCTCCTTCTCACGGTCTGTAATTATTTGCCTGCGGAGTTACCTCCGCACGGGAGAACTTCCTTAGCCCCAAAACAAAAATCCCGGAAAGCTTACGCTCTCCGGGATGTTATTACTGTTTCACACAAGCTGTCCGGGCATTGCAGGAGCGTTGTGCTCCATATACGCCTCGTTCTTGACGGTCTCGACCTCAACACGGTTGTAGATATCCATACCTGTTCCGGCAGGGATAAGCTTACCAATGATAACATTTTCCTTGAGTCCGAGAAGCTTGTCGCTCTTGCCCCTGATAGCTGCGTCTGTGAGAGCCTTTGTGGTCTCCTGGAAGGACGCTGCTGACATGAAGCTGTCAGAGTTAGACGAAGCCTTCGTGATACCCTGGAGTACAGGACTTGTCTGAACGAGCTGGAGATCATACTCTCCTGCGTCGATCCTTGCCTGTATCTCGCCGTTGATAGCATCGATCTCCTTGCGGTCAACAAGTGTTCCGGGAAGCAGATAGCTGCTGCCGGACTCCTCGACCTTGATCTTGCGGAGCATCTGGCGGACTATTACCTCGATATGCTTGTCGTTGATATCAACACCCTGGAGGCGGTATACCTTCTGGACTTCGTTGATGATGTAGTTCTCAACAGCCTGAGTACCGAGGATATTGAGGATATCAGCCGGATAAACGTTACCCTCAGTGAGACGTGTGCCCTTCTCTATTATATCGCCCTCCTGAACTCTTATCTTGAAGTTATAGGGGATCATATAGCTCTCGGACTCACCTGTCTCGTCGCTTGTAACGATGATGTTTCTTGTTGTCTTGACTTCCTCGATGTGTATCTTTCCGGGAATTCTCGAAAGGATAGCAGCACCCTTGGGACGTCTGCTCTCAAAGAGCTCCTCAACACGGGGAAGACCCTGTGTGATATCCTCCGCGTCGGCAGATGCAACACCGCCGGTGTGGAAGGTTCTCATAGTGAGCTGTGTACCGGGCTCGCCGATAGACTGAGCTGCGATTACGCCGACAGCCTCGCCGACTGATACAACATTGTTGTGTGCAAGGTTCGCACCGTAGCACTTGGCGCATACTCCGTATCTTGCCTTACAGGTGAGGACGGAGCGGATGCGTATCTTCTCGACGCCGGAGTCAATGATCTTCTTTGCATCGGCGTCGCTGATGAGCTTGTTGCGGGAAACGATGAGTTCGCCTGCCTGATCTCTGAGGTCCTCGGCAAGATATCTTCCGACAAGACGCTCTGCGAACGGTTCAACGACTTCGTTTCCGTTCCTGATCTCGTATACCTCGATACCGTCGGTAGTACCGCAATCGTCCTCACGGATGATAACGTCCTGTGATACGTCAACAAGACGTCTTGTGAGGTATCCTGAGTCAGCGGTACGGAGCGCTGTATCGGCAAGTCCCTTACGGGCGCCTCGGGATGCAATGAAGTATTCGAGGATGTTAAGACCTTCACGGTAGTTAGCCCTGATCGGGATCTCGATTACCGCACCGGAGGTATTGGCGATAAGTCCGCGCATACCTGCGAGCTGTCTGATCTGCGAGATAGAACCACGCGCACCGGAGTCCGCCATCATCCAGATAGGATTGTAGCGGTCGAAGTTTGCCTTCAGAGCTGCTGTAACCTGGTCGTTTGTCTCTGTCCAGAGGGCGATGATCTTCTTGGACTTCTCCTGCTCGGAGATATAGCCGTACTCATACTCTGCTGTGATCTGTCCGACCTCCTCGTCAGCCTTTGCAAGGATCTCCTTCTTCTGCGGAGGAATGGTCGCGTCGCAGACAGCAACGGTAAGAGCTGCCCTTGTGGAATATTTATATCCGAGAGCCTTGATACGGTCAAGTACCTCAGATGTAGTTGTTGTTCCGTGGATCTTTATGCAGCGCTCGATGATGTCGGAGAGCTGCTTCTTTCCAACGAGGAAAGCGATCTCGAGGTCGAACTGCTTATCGGAGTTTGTTCTGTCAACGTATCCGAGGTTCTGGGGGATATTCTCGTTGAAGATAAGACGTCCGACAGTTGCGTCGATGATCTTTGAGACCTTCTTGTCGCCGATATCCTTGGTGATCTTTACCTTGATATTAGCGTGGAGCGAAACATCGTGCTCGTTATAAGCCATAAGAGCCTCGTTCACATCGCGGAATACCTTGCCTTCGCCGGGTTCACCGGGCTTAGCCATTGTAAGATAGTATGAACCGAGGACCATATCCTGTGAAGGAACTGCAACAGGCTTACCGTCTGAAGGCTTGAGGAGGTTGTTGGCAGCAAGCATAAGGAATCTTGCTTCAGCCTGTGCCTCAGCAGAAAGAGGAAGGTGTACAGCCATCTGGTCGCCGTCGAAGTCAGCGTTGAACGCGGAGCATACGAGCGGGTGGAGCTTGATAGCACGGCCTTCAACGAGGATAG
>CAMOXW010000168.1 GCA_946629405.1 uncultured Ruminococcus sp. | reverse complement strand
CTAAGAGATATATGCACCAATATAACTTCCCGAGCTACTCTGTCGGCGAAACAAAGCCCAGCAGAGGTCCCGGACGCCGCGAGATTGGTCACGGTGCGCTCGCTGAAAGAGCACTTGCTCCTGTTATCCCCTCCGTTGATGAGTTCCCATATTCACTGAGACTTGTTTCAGAGGTACTTTCCTCCAACGGTTCGACCTCACAGGGCTCTATCTGCGGTTCGACCCTTGCACTTATGGACGCCGGTGTTCCTATAAAGGCTCCTGTAGCCGGCATCTCCTGCGGACTTATCACGAAGCCTGACAGCGACGAGTTCATGACAATGGTCGATATCCAGGGGCTTGAGGACTTCTTCGGCGATATGGACTTCAAGGTTGGCGGTACTCACAAAGGTATCACTGCTATCCAGGTGGACATCAAGGTAGACGGTCTTACTCCTGCTATCATAAAGGAGGCTTTCGAGAAAACAAGAAAGGCTCGTATCTATATCCTCGACGAGATCATGCTGAAGGCTATCCCCGCTCCAAGAGATGAAGTTAGCAAGTATGCTCCCAAGATGCTCCAGACAAAGGTGCCGGTAGATAAGATCCGTGAGGTCATCGGATCCGGCGGAAAGGTGATCCAGAAGATTTCTGCTGACTGCGATGTCAAAATCGACATCAATGACGACGGAAATGTATTCATCAGCGGCGTAAACGGCGAGAATGCCAAGAAGGCTCTTCAGATCGTAAATACTATCGCATTCGGTCCTGAGGTTGGCGCCCTTTACAGAGGAAAGGTCGTAAAGACTATCGAGATCGGTGCATTCGTTGAGATCGTTCCCGGTGTTGACGGACTTGTACACATCTCCAAGCTTGACAAGCAGAGAGTCGAAAAAGTAGAGGACGTTGTAACTGTCGGAGACGAGATCGTTGTTAAGGTTCTTGGCTATGACCGTATGAACCGTCTCAATCTTTCCCGCAAGGATGCTCTTGCTGATATTGAGGCCAAGCAGAATAAGTAAAACAGATAACGCTGCCGTAAAAATACGGCGGCGTTTTTTCTTGACATAACAGAAATATTGTGCTATAATTTTTAAAAATGTCAATCCAATCTATAGAGGTAAGTATTATGAAAGAAAAAAAGGCTTTAGTTGTTATTGATATGCAGAATGACTACCTGTGGGAAAAGAGAAAACCAAAGTTTTCATATAATACAAATGAACTTGTAAATGCTGTGAATAATGCTGTTTCTTCTTATAGTGAAAAAGGGTATGACATAATCTATATTGCACAGGTGTTTCCGGATATTATTACAAATAAATGGTTCATCGGTTTTTCTATAAAGGGAACAGAAGGCGCAGAACTATACAGCAGACTAAACATTGTCTCAGATCTGTACTTTGAGAAAAAACTGCCTGATACTTATTCTTCAAAGGCATTCAGGGAGTATATGAAGAAACAAGGATATACTGAACTTGTTCTGTGCGGTCTGGACGAATGCGGCTGTGTCGGTGCTACTGCAAAGGGTGCTGTGAAAACTGGGGTAAAGGTCTTTATGCTTGAAAACTGCATCGGCAGACGTTTTTCAGATGATAAAGTGAAAAAAAAGAGAGCTGCTCTTATTTCATCAGGCGTAAAATACATTGATCTATGATTTGTATAAATGTAAAAACCGGGGAATCCCCGGTTTTTTCTGTTTCAGTGATATTTGTGGCTCTGCTTCAGAACCATGTCCTTGACTTTCATGAGTGAAGATGTGGTGCTTCTCTCGTTTTCGGAGAGCTTCATCGTGATGAACTTGATAGTCTCCTCATAGTCTGGGATCATTATGTGCTCGAGAGCGTTTACGCGGCGACGTGTCTTTTCGATCTCATCGGCCATAAGCTGACAAGCCTTCTCGATCTCCGCAAGCCTTATCATCTTCGGGAACACCTCGCTCAATGCACTTACAGCACCGTCAAGGTCAATAGAGGTGAATGCGGTACCATAGGAAAATATATCATTGGTATCGCTTGTGCGGAATATCGGGTCAAAAACAGGGATATACACACTCATTACGTTCTTTTCGTCCACCGCGAGCTCCACCTCCTGCTTAGGAAGCATAAGCGCAGTTTCAAGCACCTCGCGCTGCATTACTGAACCCGCAACAGCCATATACCGGTTAGCCTCTGTGATCGCTGCCTCGACTTCCGTGCGGAGCTGGCGGTTCTCCTTGATGAGATTCATGAACTGACGCATAAGCTCATCGCGCTTGTCTTTGAGCAGCTTATGTCCCCTGCGTGCCGAAATGAGCTTAGCCTTTAGCTTGCTGAGCTCCATTCGCGTAGGGTTTACGTTTAGTCTCGCCAATCAGCTCACCTCAATCCTGATTATCATAATACTTAACGAGATATTCTTCCCTGATACGGCGCAGCTCACTTCTGGGCAGCATTTTTAGAAGTTCCCAGCCGATTGAAAGTGTTTCCTCTATACTCCGGTCATTGTCGAAGCCCTGTGACACATACCTGCGCTCAAATTCATCGGCAAACTTCGCGTAGATAAGATCTGTCGGAGTAAGTGCAGCTTCACCGAGAACTACCATGAGCTCCTTGGCATCCTTTCCGCGGGCATAAGCTGAGAAAAGTTGGTTCATTGTATCGGAGTGGTCGGCGCGGGTCTTGCCATCGCCTATACCCTTGTCTTTAAGTCTTGAAAGTGAAGGAAGTACGTCAACCGGAGGATTAATACCCTTTCGGCTGAGCTCACGGGAGAGGATAATCTGTCCCTCAGTGATATAACCGGTAAGGTCAGGAATAGGGTGAGTTTTATCGTCCTCAGGCATCGTGAGAATAGGGATCATAGTTATACTTCCCTCTTTGCCTTCCTGACGTCCGGCACGCTCATAGATCGTGGCGAGGTCAGTGTACATATAGCCGGGATAGCCTCGGCGTCCGGGAACCTCTTTACGCGCTGCGGATACCTCACGGAGAGCATCGGCATAGTTGGTGATATCGGTCAGTATAACAAGAACATGCATCCCCTTCTCAAATGCAAGATACTCAGCGGCGGTCAGCGCCATTTTAGGTGTTGCAAGGCGTTCGATCGCAGAGTCGTTCGCAAGATTTATAAAGAGGACAGTCCTGTCCAGAGCACCTGTTGATCTGAAGCTTTGTACGAAGTATTCCGACTCCTCAAATGTAATGCCCATAGCAGCAAATACAACGGCAAACTGCTCGTCCTTGCCGCGGACCTTAGCCTGCCTTGCGATCTGAGCTGCAAACTGTGCATGAGGAAGTCCGCTCGCTGAGAAGATAGGAAGCTTCTGACCTCTTACAAGAGTATTAAGTCCGTCAATTGCCGAAACTCCGGTCTGTATGAACTCCTGAGGGTACTTTCGTGCTACCGGGTTCATTGGAAGTCCGTTGACATCCATTCGCATATCCGGAATGATCTCCGGACCGTCGTCGATAGGACGTCCCATACCGTCAAAAACTCGCCCGAGCATATCCTCGGAAACACCGAGCTCCATCTGATGACCTGAAAAAACAACGCTGCTGTCCTTGAGGTTTATGCCGGCTGCATTATCAAAAAGCTGAACAAGAGCGTTTGTACCGTCTATTTCAAGCACACGGCAACGGCGGCGTTCGCCGTTTGAGAGCCTTATCTCAGCAAGCTCGCCATAGGTCACGTTCTCGACATCCTTTACAAGCAGCAGAGGACCTGCCGCTTCTTCAATAGTTCTGTATTCTCTTGGCATTAGTCCTTCTCCTTTCTCAGTAATTCGTCAAGCTCCGCAGAGATCTCAACGCTGAGCGTACTGAATTCCTCATCAGTTTTTTTCTCCGGGATATACTTGAAACGTCCGATCTTTTCTCGCACAGGAAGTCCGGATACCTCCTCGATATCAGCACCATTCTTTACAGCCTCCCACGCTTCATCGTTGAATTTAAGGATAAGCTTCATCATGTAGAGCTGCTTTTTGAGGCTCGTATAGGTGTCAACCTCATGGAAGGCAAGCTGGTGGAGGAAGTCCTCACGGATAGAGCGGGCAGTTTCCATTTTCAGGCGGTCGCCTGCGGAAAGAGCATCCATACCAATAAGCTTGACTATCTCCTTCAGCTCGGATTCATCATGGAGGATAGACATGAACCTTGCCCTATCTTTCATCCAGTCAACTGAAACATTATTGTCATACCAAGACGCAAGTGAATCAGCATACAGCGAATAGCTCGTGAGCCAGTTTATTGCCGGGAAGTGGCGCTGATATGCAAGATTTGAGTCAAGTCCCCAGAATACCTTTACGATACGCAGAGTAGCCTGAGAAACAGGCTCAGAGATATCGCCTCCGGGAGGCGAGACAGCTCCGATAACGGAAAGTGCTCCTTCCCTGCCCTCGGAACCTGTCGAGATAACTCTGCCGGCCCGCTCATAGAACTGTGCCAGACGGCTTCCGAGGTAGGCAGGATAGCCTTCATCACCGGGCATTTCTTCAAGACGTCCCGACATTTCACGCAGAGCCTCTGCCCAACGTGAGGTAGAGTCAGCCATAAGTGCCACAGAATACCCCATATCACGGTAATATTCAGCAATCGTGATACCGGTATATACCGATGCCTCACGCGCTGCAACAGGCATATCCGAGGTATTAGCGATGAGCACTGTACGCTCCATGAGCGACTTGCCAGTATTCGGGTCGATAAGCTCAGGGAACTCATTGAGAACGTCGGTCATTTCGTTTCCCCGCTCGCCGCAGCCGATGTATACAATTATATCAGCGTCAGCCCACTTTGCAAGCTGGTGCTGGGTAACTGTCTTGCCGCTTCCGAAGGGTCCGGGGATAGCCGCAACTCCTCCCTTTGCGATCGGAAAAAGGCAGTCAACTACTCGCTGCCCCGTAATGAGCGGCATATCGGGTGAAAGCTTTTTCAGGTATGGTCTGCCGCGGCGGACTGGCCACTTCTGTATAAGTGAAAGATTCTTGTCACCGTTTGCGGTTTCAACAACGCATACGGTATCGTCAGCGTGGAAATCGCCTTCTTCTATCCTCTTTATCCTGCCCTCAATACCATTCGGGACCATTATTTTATGGAGGACTATATCAGTTTCCTGAACTGTTCCGATAACGTCTCCGCCAACTACATTGTCACCTGTATTAACTGTGGGTATGAACTTCCAGAGCGGTTCCCTTTTCAGTGAGGGCACCTCAACACCCCTCTGGAGGTTATTTCCTGCGATCCTGCGGATATCGTCGAGGGGACGCTGTATTCCGTCAAAAATGCTTCCTATGAGTCCGGGGCCAAGCTCAACGCTCATAGGCTCTCCGGTCGATTCGACCTCCTCGCCGGTGCCAAGACCGGAAGTTTCCTCATAGACCTGTATCGAAGCACGGTCGCCGTGCATTTCTATAATCTCGCCGATCAGTCTCTTGCTGCTGACGCGGACAACGTCGAACATATTCGAGTCTCTCATGCCCTCGGCAACAACGAGAGGACCCGAGACCTTAACTATTGTACCAATGCTGCTCATTGGGTATCATCAGCCTCTTTTCTAATTCAGTATATCTGAGCCGACTGCCTTCTCTACTGCATCGTGCAGCGACCTCATCCCCTCGCCTGTATTGCCTTCAATAGCGGGAATGAGAACGATAGCCGGCAGCTTGCTGCTCCTGTATTTGTTTATCGTATCGCTGACCAGAGCGGCTGCGGGTTCGGTTATATAGATCACGGCGAACTCACTTGCAGCAAGCTTGTTTATCAGCTTTTTTATTGCTTCCGCCTCAGTTTCACGGAAAACGGAAAGTCCGAGGGCTGCAAATCCGGAAACGCTTGCGCTGTCCCCTATTACTGCTGCTTTATACATATAGCTTCCTCATCCTTTCGGTGATAGTATCCCTGTCAGCGCCGCATTCCTTGCATATCATGAGGATACGCAGGTTCTTGAGCTCTGCCTCTTTTGCAATATAGTAGGCAGCAAGCGGTTCGATGCCAAATGCCTGCATACGGGCACTTTCGGCGTGCTCGACTATCACATCGTCGCACCACTTCTCAAACTGTGCCGATGACTCCTTCAGGAGCTGGGCAGCCTCATTATAGGGCGTTGCTTCAAGCTGGCTTAAAAGGCTTTCTGTGCCGGCCAGAGCAGCTCTTATCAGGAATTCCTTGTCGAGCTCATCGCTTCCACAGATGGCTGTTTCCATGAACTGACGCGTCTTATGCATAAGACTGCACCTGTAAGCTGTTTTTATATCAGCGCAGGATGCTGTGAGCTGTGCATACCTCTGGATGAACGTGCTTCCAGTTTCGTAAGCGCTTTTCTGCATGGCTGAAAGTGCAGCGGCATCTATGATTGCATCGGAAAGCTGACCGTCAAGAGTACGGGGGGCAAGCTCATAAGCCTCCTCCGCAGCCTCACGCATATAAACGGGGAGTTCCTCGTATTCCTTTGAACTTAGTGCCTTATCTATTGTTTTTAATTCTGCATTTGAAGGGTTGATATAGTAGTGCACCGGGTCTCTGCCGGAAAGCTTTGCTTTCAGAACAGCCTTCAGGTTGTGAAAATCGTTTTTATAAAGAAGGATCTTCAGTACATCGTTATCCGGCGCATATCCACTTAGCATAACCCAGACGTCTTCCATACTGACCGGCGGAGCAAGCTTTGAATCAAGGTAAGCTTTAAGCTCGGAAGGTGTACTTGTGTTGATAAGCTGGTCAATGTCACTGCGGCTCAGGAGACTGCTCTCCATTGCCTTGACAGCAGCGACCGCGCTTGCAAATTCTGTAGACCTCATAAGCTCACCTACCCGAATAATTCCTTTGCAGCAAGATCTCTTACGGCGTCGTGTTCAGCATCAAGGATGGCTGCAAAGGTGCAGTTTTCTGAGATATTTCCGTAACGAAGGATAAAACCGTCATCGATATCTGCGCTCTCGGGCGAGATCACTGCCGTTCCGCCTGCACTGACTGCTGCATTGCTGATCTCCTGTTCAAAATCATTCGGAAGCCTGTCAAGATCGCGTCTGCTGAGTGAGATCACACCGCTGCCGCTGCGAAGATGCTTCTTTATAAGCCTTCCGAGCATAGAAAAATATTCATCAGCCGGAAGCGAATTGAGCTTCTTCATGACCTCGGTGAACACATTGTCAAGCTGTCCGACCTTGAATTCGAGGACAGCTCTTTTCATCTCCGAATCTACGGAAGCACAAGCGTTTTCATAGTCACGCGCATTCTTTGCAGAGGCACGCTTCATGTAATCGGAATAAGCCTTTTCAGCCTTTTCCTCTGCCTCCTTTTCGATCTCACGGACCTTGCTTTCGGCATCGCTCATGATCGCATTTTCGTTTTCCTTCTGCTGCGAGCCAATGATATTGAGTATTTCTTCAAGTCCGGACATTCTTTTACCTCCGATGAAATCAGACTGCGATGTTGTTTATAATAAGAATAGATACCAGGAGAGCAAGGATAGCGTAGGTCTCGACCATAGCTGCCATGATGATACCCTTTCCGTTATGCTCAGGCTTCTTGGCAGTGATACCAACGCCGGCGGCGGCAGCCCTTCCCTGTGCGATGCCTGAGAAAAGTCCGACGATAGCGATAGGCATTGCAGCACCGAGGAACATAAGTCCCTGAGCAGTCGAAAGATCAACGGCATCACCGCCGAGTATACCTATTTTTCTGAGCATGAGAATAGATGTGAGAAGTCCGTAAAGTCCCTGAGTACCGGGAAGGAGCTGGAGAATGAGTACCTTGCTGAACTTGTTAGGGTCAACTGAAACAACGCCTGCTGCTGCTTCACCCACAAGACCTACTCCCTTAGCCGAACCTATTCCTGCAAAAAGTGACGCACAAGCTGCGCCGATTATCGCTAATGCGAGTCCAATACTATTCATTGTTATTTTCCTCCTTGAATTTGATGTATTTTGTATTTACAGCAAGCGGCTGGAATTCGCGTCCGCCGCCGGTGTAGAATTTTGAGAACAGCTCAACAAACTGTAATCTGTCCGTGTGAACATAGGCTCCGAGCAGGTTTATAGCCATATTCACCGCATGACCGACTATAAATACGATCACGAGAAGTACAGCCTTGAACACCTGATTTTCCGGCATCGTTCCGATAAGGTTTATAACGCTCGCAATAGAGCCTGTTGCAAGTCCGAGAGCGAGAAGTCTTGAATACGATAGGATATCGCTGAGATATCCGGTAGCGGTATTGTAAAGTGCATATAGTCCGCCGAAGAATTTTCCGAAAACTGATTTCGAGCTTCTTCCGGAGGTAAGCACCAGAAGAACCACACCTGCAAGCATTACCGGAGTACCGATAGTTTTTAGCACTGAGGGTACCTCTGTAAGTATTGAAGCGCCGAGCGGTGCAACTCCGAGGACTATCAGATATACAGGCAGTGTATCCAAAACTGCATCAAGCTTTCTGCCGTCGTTCCATGCCATTCTGAACGAGACTGCAACTCCGAGAAAGAGGTGAAGTATTCCAAGTCCGAAGGCGAAAAGCAGAAGCTTTATAGGGTCGTTCATAGGCTCGAACCACAGAGCCGTGCTGCCGATATCCGCTCCAAAGAATTCCTTTCCGACGACCTGGATTATATCTCCGAACCAGCTTCCGAAAAGTGCGCCCCATATCAAAGTGGATATACCACAATTCCTGAACATAGTAAGTGTTCGACGCATTGAGGTTTCAAGCCTGAATTTTTTTAGTGCTATCGTCGTTCCGATAAGCATTACAAGTCCGTAACCCGCGTCTGAGAGCATCATTCCGAAGAACAGGTAGTAAAAAAATGACATGACAGGTGTCGGATCAACGTCCTTTTTATCCGGAAGAGCATACATTTTTGTAATACCTTCGACAGGTGCCGAAAAACTGCTGTTTTCAAGCAGCACCGGAACATCTTCATCCTCTGTGGGATCGGAGAATTCTATATATACCGTATACTTGGCTTCGAGCTCCTTTTTCAGGCTCCCGGTATATTTTTCAGGTATATATCCGGTGAGTACGAATGTGCTTTCCGTAAATCCTACAGAATTCAGAGCCTCATACTTATCCTTTCGCATTTGCAGATAGTCGATCGAGAATTTCAGATCTCTGCGGTTGATTGCAAGCTCAGTGATATTTTTTTGAGCTGTCTCAGCCTTCTCAGCAACGAGTTTTTTCTGTTCAGAATAATCCGCGATAAGCTCTGCCGGGAGGCTGCTTTCCGGCTCAGAGACCGGTATAAAGGAAAGACCGCGTAGAATACTCTCAGCCTCCTGAGCAGTATGCTTGCTGCAGATCACAAACAGATTTGTCTGTTCCTTTGAAGCTGATACGACCTCAACACTTGTGCCTTCAGGAAGCTTAGCTTCGAGTTCTGCGGCATTTGCAAGGTAAGGAACTGTTCCTATGAAAGCACTCGTGAGCGCAGTTCCCTTGAAATTCAGAGGAACATCGAGTGCGAGCCATTGTTTGAGCATATCGTTTCTTATGTCAAGCTGAGCACTGCGGCTCTCACACTCGGCAATGGTCTTACTGTTCCGGAGAATATCTCCGGCTGCATTCATTATTTTTTCAAGATTCATAGCCTCCCTGCCGAACGCATGTTTTTCAACCTCAGTACGGCTGCCGAGAAGCGAATCGAGAGTTGCTTTTTCTGGACAATATCTTTCAAGAACATCAAGAGCCTGCGAAGCTGTGCTGCGGAATTTTTCAAACTCACTGATAACAGCGTTCACATTTGCAGCCGGAAGCTCCTCATCACTGCGGCATATCTCTACAACACCACGGCGCTGCAGCAGCTCGATGATCTTTTTACTGTCCGTTAGAAGCGCGATAAGCTCTATTTTTTTCATTTTGAGCTTCGCCATATTTCACATCACACTCCTGATATGTCTTGTTTCCGGATCATCAGAAGAATTCCTCTATGATCCTGTCAACGGCACGGTCCATATTTTTTTCGGAAGCAGCTCTTATGCTCTCGAGCTGCTTCAAGCAGTCAGCCTTAGCCTCTGCGCGGTACTTTTCCAGCTTTTTGTCATATTCAGCACGCAGCTTTCCTGACTCGGCATTTGCCTCGCCGAGCTTTTTCTGGATAGTGCGCGAAGAACGTCCCATAGCATCATTTATTAGTTCATCCCTACGCTGACGGGCTTCGGTGTTTTTTCTGTTCATCTCAGCCTCAGCGAAAAGGATCCTGTTTACAGCCTCGGACGCCATATTATCCCTCCTTTAAAATGACTATTGGTCATTATTTTATAATATTATACCACCTTATTACTTGTATGTCAATAGGCATTTTGTGTTAACTGACTAACAATTAAACAGAAAAGGAGCTATCCCTACAGACAGCTCCCCATTGATATCTATTCAACCAACAGTATTATTATACCACAAAAGTATAGGTATGTCAAGCAAAATCAGAGGAAAATTATTCCGATTCGGAATACCTTTATACCCCGAAGATCTCATATTCGCCTGCTTTAAGCGAGATAGAACGATACTCTCCCCTGCTCAGCGTGTTATTCTTGTCGGCGATATAAGCTTTAAGTATGGCCCTGCTCATGTTTGTGATATCTGGTCTTTCCACAGCTTCTTCAGGTGTGAGGAGCAGTACCTCACTATTCTCATAGCCATCTGATCTTGGCTCGCCGGAAATATAATTGAGCCGGAAAACAACACACCACTGATCCTGCTTGAACTGTATCGAGAATACCGAGGCAGCCTCGGCAGTGACCGTGGTCTCCTCGAAAAATTCCCTTTTTACAGCTTCGGAAGGCAGCTCACCTTCTTTGACATAGCCGCCGGGTATGAGTATCCTGTCCTTAGCCTGACCGTAAGCATGGCGAACGAACAGTATCCTGTTATCAATTTCAAGAAT
>CAMOXW010000167.1 GCA_946629405.1 uncultured Ruminococcus sp. | reverse complement strand
TTACGAGGATTATATCAGACTCAGTGATGTTGAACACGAAGTCCTTGTTCTTGTCGGGGAAGAGGTTCTGGATAACGTCGTAAGCGGAGATGTCGTTCGCGGAAACTATTCTGATAAGGAATACAGCGCGGCTTATCTCAGCGTTGAAGTGCAGCTCGCGGGCCTTGATAACGATATCGCCGGGGAGAACGTTGTCAAGGATAACATTTTTAATGAAGTTGTTGCGGTCGTATTTCTCATCGTAATACTGTTTGATATTTGAAAGAGCGATAGCGAGGATGCTTGCGTACTTGGCAGCGGTATCGTCAACTCCCTCAACGAATGCAGCGTAATCGGGCTTTACGCGGGAACCGAACGGCTTATAGGTAAAGCCGTCGCGGATAAAGATATCATGCGAATCCGTGAGGTCGAGTGAAACGAACTCATTAGTCGTGCCGACGCGGGAAAGATCGCTGCACGCAATGATAGTAGCAGTCTCATCGACAACGCCGATAGTAGCATCGATAGAATCACGCATCTGATGAACTAAACCCTGAAATAATCTGTTGGACATAATGTACATCCCTTCTCTGAAAATAGTTTATATTTATGAT
Source organism: uncultured Ruminococcus sp. (assembly GCA_946629405.1). Next base: position 21,959 of record CAMOXW010000167.1, on the reverse strand, counting down.
CGGGAACACGAAAGATCAACTTATTACAAATTGTAACATATAATTATGAACAATCTGTGAATGGACTATTAATTTTCTGTGAAACCCCCGCATTTGAAACATAATTTAATGGTTGAATTTGTCTGAAATCACTATTTGCCAGGATGAATTGTAACTTTCTGGTAATATTTTCATCCTGAAATGTAATAATTACATTTTCTCTGGCTGACCAATATTGAGTATCGTCAGCACGTTCCTGAGTGTCTGGCGGACAGCGATGCTGAGCAGCAGACGGGCGTTCCTGAGCGCCTCTGATTCGGCGTTCTTTACGCTGCATCCGTCGTAGAAGCGGTGGAAAAGGGTCGCAAGGTCGATAGCGTACTTCGTTATCTTTGCAGGATCGTAGCTCTTTGCAGCGAGGTCGATCTCCTTGGGCAGCGATGCGATGTGGCGGATCAGCTCTATCTCGCGCGGGTCGCTGAGCAGGTCGAAGTCAGCGCTTTCAGGTATCTGTACGCCTTCTTCGCTGAGATTCCTCAGCATACTGCAAATTCTTGCATGGGCGTACTGGACATAGTATACCGGGTTCTGCGAGGACTTTTCAACAGCAAGGTCGAGGTCAAATTCAAACTGGGAATTAGCCTCGCGGAGGTTGAAATAAAACCTTGCGGCATCTATCGGAATCTCGTCGAGGAGAGTTACCAGCGTGATAGCCTTGCCGCTTCTCTTGGAGAGCTTTACGACTTCGCCCTGACGGACAAGACGTACCATTTGCATGAGCACGACGTCGAGCTTTGAGGTGTCTACTCCGAGAGCGGAGAGAGCAGCTTTAAGACGCGGCACATATCCGTGGTGGTCGGCGCCGAGGACGTTTATCGCCTTGTCGAAGCCTCGGGTGACGAGCTTGTCGTAGTGGTAGGCTATATCGGGAACTATATATGTGTAAAGCCCGTTGCTGCGGCGAAGAACGAAGTCCTTGTCGAGACCGTACTCGGTAGCTCTGAACCATATCGCACCGTCCTGTTCGTAGGCGTGACCGGATTCCATGAGCTTGTCCACGACGTGCTTCGTGTCATTTTTGGCGTGGATAGTGCTCTCGCGGAACCAGTTATCGTAGACGATGCGGTATTTTTTTAGGTCACGCTCGAGCCCTTGTATATTGAGCGGGAGGGCGTAGTCAACAAGGGCCTTGCGGCGTTCCTCCTCAGAGAGCTCCTGAAGCTCAAAAGTATGAGCCTTATAGTAGTTCGCGGCGTGCTCGATTATGTCTGTTCCGAGGTAGACGTCATCGGGCATCTCGAAATCCTGACCCTCGCCGGAGAGAGCGTATATCTCAGCGCAGAGCTTTTCGGTATCATTGCGGTTGTCGTATATGAGCTGCTGACCCTTGTCTGAGCAGAGCTGCATATAGCGGAGGGAGAGCGACTTGCCGAACTTTTCTATCTGATTGCCGGCATCGTTGACGTAAAACTCACGCTCAGCGTGGTAGCCTGCCCATTGCATGACGCTTGCGAGGCAGTCGCCGATAGCGCCGCCGCGGGCGTTTCCGATGTGCATAGGGCCTGTCGGATTGGCAGAAACGAATTCTATGAGTACCTTTTTGCCCTTGCCCAGCTCAGTTTTTCCGTAATCATCCTTTTCATCGAGGACATTTCTTACGACATCTGAGAACCATTTCCTGCCGAGGAAGAAGTTGATGAATCCGGGACCTGCGACTTCTGTGCGCTCGAAGATCGTATCCTTGAGGTCAAGCTTTGAGCAGATGAGCTCTGCGATCTTTCGCGGAGGGAGCCTGAATGCCCTTGCACACACCATAGCGGTGTTGGCGGCGAAATCTCCGTGTGATTTGTCTGCCGGTATCTCGATAGTGAACGCCGGTACCGGTACAGCCGGGACAGCCTTCTCTGCAACGAGAGCTCCGAGAGCTTCCATTATCATCTCGTTGAGCTGGAGTGAGGCTTTGTTGATGAGGTCTGACATTTGCTATGTTCCTTTCCTTTGCCGTTCAGTTCTGGTACTGAACGGTCATGATTATCTCGTTATCCGAGAGATAAGCTGAATTGAGGTCGAGGGTGTATTTCAGGTAAAGTCTTCCGTCGCGTTCGATAGTATTGGCTATCTTATGTGTATAAACGCCGATCTGGAGGCTGCCGTAGGGAGTACCGTACTGGCAGAAGTGTTTCCTGCCGATCTCGAGCGAGAGCACGGAATTGGCAGAGCCGGAGCGGACGATAGAAGCACTTTTCGAGCCGTCCGCCCTGATAGTTGTGACCGATCCCTCGAAACCGGTCGCTGACGTATCCTCATACTGTATTATATCAATGCCGTCTTTGCGGCTGTAGTGAGCCTTAGTGAGAAGCTCGGTCTCACTTTTCTCGCCGTCCTGCCACTGGATGCTTGTAAGCGAGATCAAAACATTGTCTTTCAAGTTATGCTCCTTTAATAATTTCTGTCAGCGTTTTCGATAGCCTGTTCGAGAAGCATATCGATCAGCTCAGGGAGGGGGATGCCGTGATGCGCCATGAGCTTGGGGTAAACGCTGTTGCTTCTCATTCCGGGGGCCGTGCCGATCTTATTGAGCAGCAGGTCTCCGTTTTCTGTGAGGAAGAAGTCAACTCTTGCAAGACCGCGGCAGCCGAGAGCCTTATAAGCGCGGACAGCCGTATCGCGGATGGTTTCTTCGAGCTCTGCCGGGAGGTCTGCGGGGATCCTGAGATCATCGCCGGAGCTCTTTTTGATCTCTGTGGGGTCGTATTTTTTGCCGACCGAGAGTATCTCTCCGACCGGTGAGCAGAAGGGTGTATCGTAGCCAAAGACCGCAGCCTCGAGCTTTCTGCCTCTGACGTATTTTTCAACGACGACCTTTTTGTCGTTGGAGAATGCAATTTTCACAGCGGCAACGAGCTGTTCATAGTTTTCGGCTATGGTAGTACCAGCGCTGCTTCCGCTGCTTGCGGGCTTGACGATGAGCGGGAAGCCGAGCTGAGCGGCGATCTCCTCACATCGCTCATCTATCCTGCTTATCTCACGCGGAGGGATGAGGCGCCATTCAGCGGTTTTTATTCCGAAGTCGTCGAGGACCATGTGAGTATGGGATTTGTCGGTGCAGGAGGCTGACGCAAGAAGTCCGCAGCCAACATAGGGAATACCTGAAAGGTCAAGAAGTCCCTGTATATCGCCGTCTGCACCCTTTCTGCCCTGGAGCATCGGGAAAGCGACATCTATGCGCTTTATTGATGTCTCGCCGTTTTCGATAGTGATTATACCGCGGTGGAGGGGGTCAGGGGAGATGATAGCGGAGGTACAGTCGGGGTTCATTTCCCATTCTCCGGAAGCTATTTCATCGGGGTCACCCGGAAAATAGAGCCAGCGTCCCTTGCGTGTGATACCGATGCAGATTATCTCGTATTTATCCTCCGGGATATTTCTGATTACCTCGGCAGCAGAGGCGAGGGAGAGCTTGTGTTCCCTTGATGTTCCGCCGAAAATAACGGCAGCTTTAAGTTTAGCCATAGCAGTCTCCTTATAAAGTATAATGGTAAATTGAGTATCGTCAATTTCAAGTATCAATATATTTTATCACATTTCACAAAAAACTGCAAGTATTTTTTGCGGAAATGAAGAAATTCGCAGTAAAATTCGCAAGGATAGCGCATTGCGGACAATTTACAACCATAATATTTGTGCATTTTGACCGTGGATTTTTTTGCTTTTCGTTATTTTGATGAATATACCTTTGGTAAATATGACGAAGTACCGCCCGTTAAGGCAGGCGGTACTACAGGTCAGGTAAAGTATGAAGCGATGTATCCTATGATGCAGGCGATGTTCAGAAGCAGGAACAGTCCTGTGCCTACAGCAGTGAAGCACCAGTAAGCAGCATTTCCGAATAGCTTTGATTTCGCGGGATCGTGTCCCTTCTTAATCATGAGAAGGATCAGCACAAGTATGATAACTCCGACTGCGCTTATCACGATGCCTATGAACATGGGGAACGGTACGAAGCTCAGTTCGATATCAGCGTCTTCGCTGCCAAGCTTTACCGCCATGAATGCACCGTCCATTACAGGCTTAATATCGGTTTTTCTGCCGTTTACCTCTGCACGCCAGCTTGAGCTGTATTCCACCGGGATGAACACATATCTTCCCTGCGGGTCATTTACTTTCATGGAGAGCTTTGAGGCACTTGCTCTTACATCTTTAGCGTGGCTGCCGGAGGAATACATATCGCACAGCGTCCTGAGTCTGCTGATGCTCATGAAGCCGACGTAGAACGTATCGCTTGCCTCGGTCTCTGAGATGATCGAGACGGTGACAGTGCCGGCGTCGAAGTCTCCTACGAAAGCCGTACCTGATTCATTGACTCTTGGAAAGGTATTGTTTTCCACATCATCTCCATAGGGGAGGTACGCAGGTTCGCCGTTGACATTGATCTGCATGAGGATATCGAGCTGATTATCCTCATAGAAATACATTACAGACGGCTCAGTTATCTGAAATTCGGCGGTATAGGTAAACGGGAACATGATATTCGTGACCATTTCACTTTCGTCTGAAATAATAGCGTCCTTGTACTTTACTGTTCTTATAAGGTCGTCATTGTCGCCGGTCAGAGCCTTGTAAAGCCTGTTCTGATAGCCGAAGGGCAGGTCGTTCTCATTGAAGCTTACCTCAGTGAAGTCCTCACCTGTGAGTATGCCGAATGGGAGCGTATATTCACAATCGTAGAAATTGAAGCCGTTGAGCTCCTGCGAATAGCTGTAAAGGCTGCTGTCAGTTTCGGCATTGAGGAATATCTTTTTTACGTTAAGGAGTGCGTCGGTGAAGGCAGTTCCTCCGGTGTCATAGAGCGTGGTGTATTCCTGAGTATATCCGAGATTGTGGAACTCGTCGAAGTATTCACGCGAGACATTGAGTGTCCAGTCGCCGAGCGTGGGGGTGCCGGTAAGTATGCCGTAATTCGGGAAAATAGAGTAGTGCAGCTGCTTTACACGGGAGAGGTTGTTGTCCTCAAGATCAATACCGTTCCGGAATTCGGAAACGATCTTGTCAAGCTCATAGGAATTCCCGGGAGCAAGCATACCATAGCCGCCGAGCAGGGATTGAACAACAACTGAGACAGTGATATAGTATCCGAGCTGTTTCCGGTTGAAAACGGCAAATGCGAGCAGCGCGGAAACTACTGAGGCTATGAGTGAGAACAGGTAGATCGAATAGGTATCGAGGTCAGTGATAGCTGAGCCGACGATGAGTATACACATCACTATAAGGATAATGAAGGCCGCTGCCTTAGTGAAGATCGAAGAATAGCGTACAGCTTTTTCAGCCTTTGGCGACTTCGGGGCGGCGATGGGCTTTTTGTCGTCGAGCCTGCTGTTGAACGAGGCAAAGATATCTGCGCTGACGAATGCGATAATGAAGCCGAAGCGATAGGGGAAATGTGCGTATGATCCCATGTGCCACAGGAGGTTCGAGCCCTCTGAGATTATCGGGACTATGAGTATTGCCATGAGGAAGATGCCGCGCCATGTTTCGCGGCTTATCTTCTGCTTTCGTTTTTTTGCAAGGAAAACGTCGAAAAGCAGTGCAGCGATACCGAGCTCTGTGCCGAAGAGCATGAACTGTTTCTGAGGGTCGAAGTCTCCATTGCGTGTTGTAAGCATCTCGGTAAGGTTCTTGGAGATGTAGTCCGTGCGGGGGGAGCTGGTCATTTTGAGAAGTGTCGGTATGATGATGAATGCCGAAATAACAAACGCAACGGCAGTGAACAGACCGAGCTGAGCTGAGATCCTTCTGCGCTGTTTGGGGTCTTTTTCAATAAAGATAAAATAGCTGAAGCAGTACAGTATAATAAATATGTAGACCATAGCGCTTAGGTAGTAGTTTATGATCAGCAAGGAGGCACTCATTACTGTATACCACAGCGGCTTGCTGGTTTTGAGCATATGGTCAAGGGCAAGCATCAGCAGCGGAAAAAGTATCACTATATCCAGGAAAAAGATATTCATGTAATACTGGATATTATGCCCGCACATGGCGTAAAACAGTGATAGAGCGACGTTGCTGAGCTTTTCAGTCCGACGGACCCTTTTCAGGTACACCGACATTGTGACAGAGCAGAGCATTAGCTTTATCATCAGGAAGAACGTCATTGCATTGGAAAGACTGCTCCTGCTGACAAAGAGGAAAAACAGGTTCATCGGGTTGAGCAGATAGGTGCAGCAGTTCATTGTGAAATCGGCTCCTGCACCGTTATACCAGTCAAACATTGCAGGAGCTGCGCCGTGCAGCACATCGTGCGTATGGGAATACAGGGGGATGTACGACACAGTCATATCATAGTAGCTGACATTGCCGCTGCCGAATGGATAAACGTGCTTTACAGCGAATATCACACACAGTACGGCAAGAACAACCGCCGGAGCGATGAAGTGCTCCTTGTTTCGTTTTATGAAATTCATAGATATCTCCTTAACCTAAGGTGCAGATCATCATCCCGGCAATTATCAGGGACAGCGCTGCGAGTTTTCGCTTTGTCGGTCTTTCACGAAAGAAAATGAAGCCGAACACCGTAATATAGACATATCCGAGTGCATCTATCACCGCTCCGACTGAGAGCGGGATGCCTCTGTAGGCGATAACCGCGAGAAGTGACGATGCAAAAAACATTGCATAAGCGGTTATTACCAGAGGGTTCATGTACTCTTTTATGCGCGAAGGATAGGTCTTTCCGGCTGAAAATTTTAGCAGCACCTGTGATACTGCACCCATAAAGACAGCAAAGATCATGATCGCGATACTCACGGCTCATCCCCCTTTTCCCTGTCGTCTCTGAAATAGAGGATAAGTCCGGCGAATACCAGTGCAATTCCGATGAGCTTGACCGGAGCGAGCTTTTCATGGAAAACGATGATACCCCAGACAAGTCCCCAGATAACAGAGGCTGACCTTGCGGAATAAGCTGTTGTAAGCCTGATCCTTTTCAGGATCTGCTGCCAGCCGAAGGCATATATAATGAGTATCATGATCGAGAAACCATAGTACAGAATAAAGTGCGGGCTCAGGAAGCGGTACCCAGAGGCTTTTTTTGAGAATACACCTGAGATTGACAGCAGAGCGACCATGAGGTGAAGTGTAATATATGTAAGCGATCTGTTCTTCTTCATCTTAAATATTCAAGTGCAGTCTCGATGACTCGTCCGCGGTCGGACTCGGTCAGTCCGTAGTACATCGGGAGCCTTACGAGCCTGTCGCTCTCCTTTGTGGTGAACTCGTCAATGCCGCTGAAGCGTCCGTATTTTCTGCCGGCGGGAGCAGAGTGCAGCGGGACGTAGTGGAAAACGGTGCAGATACCTCGTTCGCGCATGAAATTGATAAATGCAGAGCGGTCAGCGAGATCGCGGAGCTTTATGTAGAACATATGGGCATTGTGAACGCAGTATTCCGGGATATACTGAAGCTCTATCCTGCCTGAATCAGCGAACGGACGGAGGGCTTCAAGGTAAGCGTTATAGGTTGCCATTCTGTCGTTATAAATTTCGTCCGCGTGCATGAGCTGAGCATAGAGGTAGGCAGCGTTGATATCACTCGGAAGGTAACTGTCGCCGAAGTCTACCCAGGTATACTTATCGACCTCGCCGCGGAAGAACTTTGAGCGGTTAGTGCCTTTTTCGCGGAGTATTTCTGCACGTTCCATATATGCGTCATTGTTGACGAGGATAGCACCGCCCTCGCCCATAGAGTAGTTCTTGGTCTCATGGAAGGAATAGCAGCCGAAATCACCGATAGTGCCGAGAGCCCTGCCCTTATAGCTGCTCATAACACCCTGTGCTGCATCCTCAATTACGATGAGGTTGTATTTTCTTGCGATATCGTTTATAATGTCCATTTCACAGGAAACTCCGGCGTAATGCACAGCAACTATCGCGCGGGTGTGCTTTGTGATAGCAGCTTCGATCTTATTCTCGTCGATATTCATTGTATCAGGACGGATGTCACAGAAAACGAGGCTTGCGCCGCCGAGAATCATAGATGTGGCAGTGCTTGAGAAGGTGAAGCTTGGGAGAATGACCTCGTCGCCTGCGGAAAAGCCGCTGAGTATCGAGGACATATCAAGAGCGCTTGTGCAGCTTGTTGTCAGGAGGAGCTTTTTGGCACCGAAGCGTTTTTCGAGCCATTCTGTGCAAAGTCTTGTAAATTTTCCGTCACCTGAAATTTTATGGGTGAATACGGACTGTTTGATATAATCCATCTCGTCGCCGGTATATGGCGGAGTATTGAAGGGAATCGTATTAATATGTATCATCTCCAGATAAAGTATAATAGCTCTGATGCAGTTGATATCAGTCTCAGCCCTTGATGAGACTGCGGTACTGGATAGGCGTCATACCTGTTGAAGCGCCGAACTGCCGGAGGAAGTATTTGCTGTCGAGATATCCGCATTTCTCAGATATCTCCATAACGCTTAGAGTTGAGGTCGCAAGGAGATATTTTGCCTTAGCCATACGCGCGGCAATGCAGTCCTTGTGGAAGCTGAGGCCGAAGCACTGCTTGTAAACAGTGCGGAAGTATCCGGTGCTTCCGGGAACTCTTGCATGGAGTGAAGGTGTATCGAAGGTAGAGTTCGGCTCTGCGTAGACGAAGTTTCGTATCTCCGAAAGCTCATGGTAATGGCTTATGAGACGGCGCTCAGCAGCATCATTGGCGAGCTTGTCGGAAGCGGAGGTACATTTTTCGAGGCATTCCATGTAAGATATACCCTCGCATTTTTCGGCTGTGCAGACAAAAGAATCCGTGCCGTATTCGTCTATATACTTCCTGTGCTGGAGGAGAATTGAGCTCAGGCAGTCTGCGAGGAGTTCTGCGCCGGCACTGCTCTGGACGAGGCACAGGAAGGTATTGTCGTTTATCCTGCCGCAGATGTCGTGATTCCCGCTGAATCGAGTTACAGCCTTTGAAGCGTCGAGAACGGCGCTGATTCGCTTATCGGAGCCGAGCTCGGGCGAAGCTGTATCGAAAAGGCAGACTTTCAGCATTATCATATAAAGCTCCTTGCCGCCGTGGAGAACGGCAGCACGGTAGGACATTTCCATACCTTTTGCGTTGTACATACCTGTGAGAGTATCGCGTTTATCGGAGAGATCCTGGCACTTGCTGAGGTAGCGGATATCGTTCTTCATCCTGAGAAATTCAAGACCGTTGGAGACTGTTTTTATCCAGTTGCGGAAGATATCGTCATAGGCATCCGGTTCATCATAGCGGAGGATGACGTAGCCGAAGAATTTTTCTCCGAAGAAAAGAGGGGTGAAGTAATAGGCAGCGGGGTCAGTATGGAGGGCGAAAATCCTTCCCAATTCGTATCTGTTCAGCTCGAATGGTGTCGGGTCAGCCCACGGAACTATCGAGCGGCAGGAAACTATATCTGACATCTGATCCGTCTGGTCGTACCAGTTTGAGCTGAGGCACAGAAAGATATTGTGAACATTTCTAAGGAGCCAGTGCAGACTTCCGAGTGTAGTGGAGAATTCCTCGAGATTCTGGCTTTTTGTGAGGTTCTGGTCGAGCGGGGTAAAGAGGTTCCAGAACTCATAGTCGCGTTTTGCCTTGACCTGATCGAGCTCGTCGTAGTATTGTGCGCCGCAGCGGCCGCAGGTACAGCTGTCGCCGCTGATGAGCTCGCCCTTAGGCGGGAAGAACGGGATATTCATGCCATCGCAGAGCTTTGCGTGGAGGATTTTCACAGCAGATCTTCCAAGTTCAGTACGGTTGCGCTGATAGGTCGTAAGGAGCGGGGTATATAGTGTTCTGCGGTCTATATATTCATATCCGATCACCGTGATATCGTCCGGAACTGATATATGGCTTCTCATAAAGGTCTCGAGCATACCGTAGGCCATATAGTCGTTAGCGCAGATAACAGCTTCAGGCAGAGGCAGTTCGCCGCTGATATAGCGCTGAGCGAGTGCTTTGCCGGAGGTCATCCAGAAATCCCCGAAGTGTATTCGCTCCTCCTCGATAGGCAGACCGTGCTTTCTGAGCGAGCGTTTGTAGCCGTCGATACGCTTGACAGAGGCGGCGATCTCCTCGTAGCCTGAGAGAAAATCGATTTTAGTGAAGCCGTGTTTTTTTATAAGGTGGTCGGTGATCTCCTCGATATCGTTCTCATCGCTGGTATTAATGCAGCGTATCCCGGGGATATCGAATTCCTTAGATGAGGTGCCTATTATGATGACAGGGACCTTCTTCCGCAGTACATAAGCTGCAATACGGCTGCGAAGGGTCTCGTTGACGAATGATTCTGAGACGAGTATGATAGCGCTGATGTCATCAGAGAGCAGGAGCTCATAGATACCGTTTTCGCAGAAAAGTGATTTTTCAACTATATTCGGATTGAAAACATTGGAAATTATGGCGGTATCATAACCGTCCGACTGAGCCTGTTCGATAATACCCTCGAGTATCTGACGCTGCTCGATGCTGTTGGCCTCTGCGGAGATCACAGCGATTATTGGGCGTTTGGGCTTGTTCATATTAGTCCTCCGAAAAAAATAAAAAAAGTTATCACACATATTATAATATAAATATTTCCTGTTGTCAATGGTTTTGTGTTGATTTTGTCCACCAATTATTCACATTGTGGGTTTACGGACATGAATTATTAATATATAATTAACACAGATGAAACATTTTATTTGGATTTTTCAAGGAGGAGTTTGTATGATCAAAGGCAGGATCAGATCAGCTTTAGCAGGTATAATTGCCGGAGCAATGTTTCTCACGGCGATCCCCTCAATACCTGAGAATAGCATTGAAGCATCGGCTGCAAGTCTTTGTACGGTCAATACCAGCAAGACATACCAGACTATACGCGGATTCGGAGGAATGAACCACCCCGAGTGGCAGAGCTACAAGGGCGGCGGCGATATGAAGGCATCCGAGGTACAGACAGCTTTCGGAAACGGCGACAATGAGCTCGGACTTACGATACTCCGTATCTTTGTCAGCGATGACCAGAACGCATGGAAGAACGCTATCCCTACAGCACAGAGAGCTCAGGCGCTCGGAGCTACTGTATTCGCAACACCGTGGAATCCCCCCGCAAGTATGCGCCATGCAGGCGGCGGCGGAGACCAGAGCGGTATGTACGTCCTCAATGACGGCTCTGAGGCAGCATACGCCAAGCACCTCAACAGCTTTGTAAAATACTGCGAGAGCCAGAATGTTACTCTCAATTCTATATCAGTCCAGAATGAGCCCGACTTCTCGAAGGAATGGACATACTGGTCGCCCGAACGCACGACTAACTTCATAGCAAATTACGGCAGGGACGTTGTTGCCGGCACAAAGGCAAAGCTAATGTCTCCTGAATCCTTCCAGTACGGAGCATGGAGCACTACCAGCAGGAACTACTACAATAATATCCTGAACAATGCGAAGGCTATGGCAAACTGTGATATCTTCGGAACGCATTTCTATGGCACTCCCAGAAATAAGATGGATTTCCCCGCGCTTGAAAATTCCGGCAAGGAAATATGGATGACCGAGGTCTATGTACCTAACTCCGATGCTGATTCAGCCAACAGATATCCTGAGGCTATAGATGTAGCTGAGAACATCCACAACGCTCTTGTTGTAGGTAATATGAGCGCTTATGTATGGTGGTACATCCGACGCAGCTACAGTCTCCTGACCGAGGACGGCAAGCCCTCAAAGCGCGGATACATGATGGCTCACTTCTCGAAGTGGGTGCGTCCTGGTGCAGTCCGCATCGACGCTACCGAGCAGCCTGCGAACAATGTATTCGTTTCTGCTTACAAGAACACCGACGGAACAGTCGCTATCGTTGCTATAAATAAGGGCAGCGAAGGCTATGCACAGCAGTTTTCTGTAAACGGAACCATCACCGATGTTGACCGTTACAGAACGACCTCCGGTGAAAATCTTGCGCTCACATCAAATCTTGAGCATGATACAAATACATTCTGGGCACAGCTTCCTGCGGAGAGCGTTACTACATTTGTTGTATCGCTTTCAGGCAGAAGCTCAGTCACTACTACCAGTTCAACTACGACCACTACCACTACAACTACAACAAAGGCTATTGAACCTGACAGCAACGGCTACTACTTACACGATACCTTCGAGGGCAGTGTTTCTGAATGGACAGGACGCGGCTCAGCCACAGTTGAGCTCAGCGGAAGAAGACCCTTCGCAGATAAGGAGGCTCTGCTTGTATCCGGCAGAAATTCCGCATGGAACGGTGCTCAGATGAGTCTTGACAGCAACACGTTCAAGCCCGGCAGCACATACAGCTTCAGTGTGGATGCAACCTTCCTCGACGGCAAATCAAGAACAAATACAATGATGCTCTCCCTCCAGTACAAGGATTCAGACGGAGAGGTAAAATACGGCCATATCGCACAGGCATCTGCGATACGCGGCAGATATGTACAGCTCGCCAACAGCAGCTATACCATTCCCTCAGGCGCTTCAGACCTTGTTCTCTACGTTGAAACGGAGTCGGGTTCAGATAATTTCTATATTGATGAAGCAATAATCGCAGTAAAGGATACAAAGATCGACGGACCTGCTGAGCTTAAACTCAACAGCGGCGATGTTAATTTCAATGGTAGGATAGACGTCTTCGACGCTATCCTTGCAAGGAGAGGCCTTGTAAGCGGTTTCAGTGACGGAGCAGCGGAGATTGCCGCCGACGTTGACGAGGACGGCAAGTTCTCAGTGGCAGACTTCGTACAGATAAGCAATTACGTTCTCGGAAGAAGCAGCGAATTCTCGGTTTATACCCCTCCCGAGCCTGAGCCTTCTGACTTCATCTATGAGTCCGCACTTGCTTATCACGAGGCTCCGGACTACCTTAAACCCTGCTCGCAGAAGGGGACTATCACTAAGGAATACTACAGCGGCATCAACGGAAATAAGGCACTCAACGTCTACACTCCCTACGGCTACGATTCTTCAAAGAAGTACAACGTTTTCTACCTTATGCACGGCGGCGGAGAGAACGAGAACACGGTATTCAGCGACAGCGTTAAGATGAACAACATCCTTGATCACATGATAATGAACGGCGAACTTGAGCCTATGATCGTGGTAACGCCTACATTCAACGGCTGCCCCACCAGTGACGGAAATATGGGTGCCGGAACAGTTTGGGACGAGATGCGCCAGAGCATCATTCCCTTTGTCGAGGGCAAATATTCGACATATGCAGATTCGACCTCAATGGATGACCTCAAGGCTTCAAGGTTCCACAGAGCATACGGCGGCTTCTCAATGGGCGGCGGCTCCACATGGAATATGCTCATCAACAATCTGGACATCTGCGCTTATTATATGCCTCTGTCAGGACACTGCTGGGGCGGAGCAACTGGTATCCAGAACGCGATCGACAGGTCAGGACTGACCCAGAGAGACTATTTCGTACTCGCAGCAACAGGTGATAAGGACATTGCTTATGGAAATATGCAGAATCTTATACCTACGCTCAAGAGTGATACAAAGCGTTTCACCTACACATCAGATTTCTCACAGGGAAACTTCTACTTCCTCGTTGCAAACAGCAATGACGGTGTAGAGAAGACTCACTGGTGGGGATTTGTAAGGTGGTACATTTACGATGCACTTCCGTACTTCTTCCATGAAGGCAGGTAAAAAACAGATAGACAAACATTATGTCCTCCATAGTCCGCACTTCCCGGTGCGGACACTTTTTTTTCCAGCGTGACGCTGGACCCTTCACCGCTGCCGCTCGCAAGCTCGCTCAGTTCTTACAAACGGTAAATTTCCTGATCGCTCACGGAAGTTGTTTTTAAATATTCCGCGAAGCGGACACATTAACTCTCAACTCTCAACTTTCAACTCATAACTCTAATCTCTAAGCTCTGAGTTCATTATTGAGCCGGACAGTTGACATACAGGCTTATAAATGATATAATTATTTATATGCTGAGCAGCCGGAGGAAACTATGGAGCTTTATTATACAAACCTTATACTTAATAATGGGAATTACCGCAGAAATCTCTCACTTCTGCGTGATCTTGAAAAGGACAGGATATTCTGCCGCCACGATATACAGCACTTCCTGAACGTTGCAAGGATAACAGTTATACTTTGCAATGACCGCGGAGTTGAGGCTTCACGAGACCTCATATACTCGGCTGCACTGCTGCACGATATCGGCAGGATCCAGGAGCAGCTAAGCGGAGTCCCGCATCACATCGCCGGACAGGAAACTGCTGCGGAGATACTTGACGAGGTGGGCTGCCCTGAGGAAATGAAGCAGCAGATTATCGGCATGATCGCAAGTCACAGGAGCTCCGCACCGAAGCATAATGAGCTTGAGGAGATATTCTGCGAGGCTGACAAGAGGTCGAGACTGTGTCTGGAGTGCGGGGCTGAAAGTCTGTGCAACTGGGCTGGTGACAAGAAAAATCTTGATATAGAGGTGTAAGCTTTGAGGATAGGGAACAGGGATTTCGATACGGAAAATAATTGCTATATTATGGGGATACTCAACGTTACTCCGGACTCGTTTTCTGACGGCGGAAGGTACAACACACTTGATGCTGCGCTAAGGCGGGCAGAGGAGATGATCGCGGATGGGGCTGACATCATTGATGTCGGCGGAGAGTCTACACGCCCCGGTTTTACGCGGATAACTGACGAGGAGGAGATAGCCCGCACCGCTCCGGTGATAGAGGCGCTGAAGGCAAGGTTCGATATCCCGCTTTCGATCGATACATATAAATACAGGGTAGCGCAGTCTGCGGTTAGCGTGGGCGCTGACCTTATAAACGATGTCTGCGGGCTGAAATACGACAGCGGAGAAATGGCGAAGTTTGCTGCGGAAAGCGCGCTGCCGTGCTGCCTTATGCACAATCGTGATGATTCTGTGTATTCAAGCTTTATGGAGGACTTGATCGAGGACCTCCGCGGAACGCTTGATATAGCCATAAACGCAGGTATATCGCGGGATAGCATCATTCTCGACCCGGGCATCGGTTTTGCAAAGAGCTATGAGAACAATCTTGAAGCGATAGACCGGCTGGATATGCTGAAAAGGGAGCTTGGATATCCGGTTCTGCTCGGCACATCGAGGAAGTCAGTGATAGGGCTTGCGCTCGGACTTCCCGGAGGTGAGCGCACGGAGGGGACTCTTGCGACGACAGTTGTAGGAGTTCTCAGGGGAGCTTCATTCGTCCGCGTCCACGATGTAAAGGAAAATTTCCGCGCTGTAAAAATGACGCAGGCTATAATAAGGGGTTACAGGAATGGATAAGATCTGTATTGATGAGCTGAAAATTTTCGCGCACCACGGCGTTTTCGAGCACGAGAACGTCAACGGTCAGAATTTTTACCTGAACGCTGTTCTGAGCGTTGATGCTGAGAAGGCAGGTATGCGTGATGACCTGAGCTGTTCGGTGGACTACAGCAAGGTCTGCGAGGTGCTTGAAAATGTCATGACGAAGAACGTTTTCCGGCTCATCGAGGCTGCTGCACAGACTGCTGCGGAGGCTGTACTGCACGAATTTCCTCAGGTCAGGAGTATTGACATAGAGGTCCGCAAGCCCGAGGCACCGATAGATATGGACTTCCGCTCGGTATCTGTTAAGATAACCCGCGGCTGGCACAGGGCGATGATCGCGCTTGGGTCGAATAAGGGCGACAGCAGGGGATACATCGAGCACGCTGTTGAGCAGCTCTGCGCCTGCAATCACATACGCGGAGTGCGCTGCTCTGAGCTTATCGTTACGAAGCCTTATGGCTATACCGAGCAGGCTGACTTCCTGAATGGTGCTGTTCTCTGCGAGACAATGCTCTCGCCGCATGGACTTCTTGAATTTATGCAGTCGGTCGAAAATTCTGCGAACCGCACACGCGAGATACACTGGGGACCGCGCACGCTTGACCTTGACCTCATTTTCTATGATGACGAGATTATCTCCGACCCTGACCTCATCGTCCCGCATCCGGATATGCACAACCGAAGGTTCGTCCTTGAACCGGCAGCGCAGCTTGCGCCTTACTACAGGCATCCGGTGCTTGGAGTGACGGTCAGTCAGCTTCTTGAAAGGCTGAAAAAGCAATGACAGCGATAATTGCAGCGGTCTCACGCGGAGGAGTTATCGGTGCAAACGGCAGTATACCGTGGGATATTCCTGAGGACAGGGCTTATTTCCGGGAGCTTACTACCGGCGGGGCAGTTATAATGGGCAGGCTTACCTATGAGAGCATAGGCAGACCGCTTACCGGGCGTTTGAATATCGTGATATCGCATAGCAGGCATTACAGCGGACGACTCCTACTGACTGCTGAGGGGCTTGACGAGGCTGTTGAAACGGCAGAGAACGTTCTAAAGTGCCGCGGAATGTCGGGCGATGTTTTTATCTGCGGAGGAAGCGCGGTATACCGTCAGGGACTTGCGCTTGCGGACAGGCTTTACCTGACGGAGCTGTACGATGAATATGATGGTGAAGTATACTTCCCGGAGTTCAGCAGGAGCGAGTTCGTGCTGACGAGCTGTGACGACCGGCCGGAGCTTCGCCTGAGATTTTGCATATATGACAGAGTAAATGGCGGGTAATACCGCCATTCATAATTTATTCACAAAATGTTTACAATTTTTGCCGCACATCTGACCCTTGTAAACAGTCAAACATTATGAAGGGAGGTTGAGATGTGTCAGTTGAATTAAAGGATCAGTACGAAAAGATATTCCGGTACTGCTATTTCAGAGTCCGCGATAAGTCGCTCGCTGAGGATCTGACACAGGAGACCTTCCTTCGGTTTCTGGAGATCCGGCGAAAACAGGACATTATCAAGGAACTCCACTATCTGTACACTATTGCCGGCAATCTGTGTGCAGACAGCTACCGGAAAAAACCTGCTGAGGAACTGACAGACGACATTCCCGATAATACAGACCACGAGGATGATATCCTGACCGAAGCAGCGCTCAGCAGTGCCATGAAAAAGCTGAGCGTTGAGGACAGGGAGCTGATAATGCTGAGATTCGTAAATGAGGTACCCTTGGGAACGCTCAGTAAAATGAAGGGCGTTTCGAGATTTTCGATGAGCCGCCGGCTCAGCCGTATCCTTGCGGAGCTGAAAAAAGAATTCAACGAAAAGGAGGAGTAAGGCTTGGATAAGAGGTTTAAAAAAGCGATACATGATTCATTCAGTTTTCCGGAAGCTGAACGCAAGGAAGAATTCTTCTCACAGGCTGAGTTCGCTCCGGAAGTTGAAAAGGAAAGCAGGAGCAGAAAGCCTGTCATCTTCAGGATAACAGCTGCGGCAGCAGCCTGTGCAGCAGCATTCGGTATATGGAGCGGCGTGAGATACATGAACGTCAGCCGCAAGCCAGATCTCCGCGGAGATTCGCTCATAACCGAGATCTCTCAGCCAACAGAGGCAGGAACAGCCACTACCGCTGAGACAGTCCAGACCTTCCAGACGACCACTGCTCAGGTCACGACAGCCATTGTTACCCAGACCGCTGAAAGCAGCGTCACAGCTTTAATGACCACGGCCGCAGTGCCGGTCACTACTACCTTCATAAGAACCGAAATGCCGGTAACCACGGCGCTGACGACTGATCTGCCGCCAGTAACTACAACTAATATCACCGGGCTGGAAAATGAGCTCGATGAATACGAAAGGAGTAAAATTATGAAAAAGATCGCATCATACACAGCAGCACTCGCAATGCTCGGCTCAGCAATACCTACAGGAGCGGCAGCAGAGTATATCCCTCCTCAGCCTACAGAGGAACAGCTTGCAATATACAGTACACTTGATTCAGGAAACGTTGACCTTGACTTCAACAGTGACGGACAATTCGACATTAACGATGTATATAAGCTCTACAGTGCAGCTCACAACTTTGATATCACCTCTAAGGAAACAAAGGAATACTTCAACACACACGGCGATGTTAACGGCGACGGCGAGACCGGGTATAAAGACGCTGACGCACTTCTGAGCTATTTCGTGTACAAGAACGGTGTTCCCGCAGAAGCCTTTCATGCTGAGAATTACAAAAACGATGAAGGAAATGTTTCAGCCGGCTCATATATGTTTGTCTATGATCTGATGTATGAGGCTGAGGAGTACAATATCCTCTACGGCTACATCGCAGACAAGATAGATGCAGGCAGCTATGATATCGACGTTAATTCCGACGGCATAGTCAACGGCGAGGATGCATTTGAATATTATATCTTCAATTATTCAGGCTCATATATGCGTATTACACAGGGTATTGAGTTCCCAGCTGAGAATACCATCCTCGGCAAAGACATATGGGAGAAGTGTGATGCTCTGAGCAAGGCACTTGCTGCTGATGATCTCTGCTCATACGAGGGCAGTACCGAGCAGATCGCAAAGTACATTTTCTACAAGAACGGCGTTACAAGTGATGATCTGTCCGTGAACGCCTACAGAGATATCCTCAGCACGCTCCCGAATTCTGAGCTTGTGCTCCGGGAGGGGGATTTCAGACAGACCGCACTGGGTGTTGATTATACTGGTATGACTGTAGGATATTTCTACACGAAGTCAGCGGATATCTTCTCGGCAATGGTAAAGGAGATAGCTGTTGAATCTGGTATGGCAAATATCGAAAACCGCCGTGATAAGGCATTCATGGACTTTGACGATGATTACTATGAGGAAAAATATGCAGAATATGAAGCAGCTATAGAGGCTGGAGAGGTACCGCCTCCGGACTTCAACAAGGATCTCAGCTGCAATGATGATGACCTTGATATCCTCAGGAGATACTATGAGGATATCTGCCAGATGAAGGACGCAAGCGAGAGCGACATTGACTCTGAGGCATGGAATTTCATTGACCGTGAATTTGATATTGACGGAAACGGCATAAGCGGCGATGTATATGACGTATTCATGGCAGAAACCTATATCATAGAAAATGTTAACTACAACGGCAATGCGGATGAGCTTTTGAAGGCTTATTACGAAAAACAGGCTGAAATGCAGACCAAGAGCCTTGCAAAGCGTGAGATAACTTACCTTTCCGGACTTGGAGTATCCCGTACAGGTGATGCAAATGAGGACGGTGAGGTCAATATGGCAGATGCAGTCAAGATAATGCAGGCAGTTACAAATCCTGACAAGTACCAGCTTTCAGACTGGGGTGAATTCAATGCAGATATTTTTGATACCGGCAGCGGCGTGACACAGATGGACGCCTGCCAGCTTCAGAGAGATCTTCTTAACAAGTAAAAATGCAACAAAAAGCCCTCCGGTTAACGGAGGGCTTACTTTTATACTGTCGAAGGGGAAGGCTCCCGATTGAGGATAGCCATGAATTCATCACCGGTGATAGTCTCTTTTTCAAGCAGGAAGTGTGCGAGCTCATGGAGCTTTGCAATGTTGTCAGAGAGTATCTGACGGGCTTTTTTATGTGATTCCTGAACGATACTGTTGACCTCAGCATCAATTCTGGAGGCAGTCTCCGGGGAGCAGGCGAGAGAGGTATCCCCGCCGAGGTACTGATTTGTCACAGTTTCGAGAGCTATCATGTCAAAGCTGCTGCTCATGCCGTAGCGTGTGACCATAGCTCTTGCAAGCTTGGTAGCTTTTTCGATATCGTTTGAAGCACCTGTGGTACACGAATTGAAGATAAGCTCCTCAGCAGAGCGCCCACCGGTGAGTGTAGCGATACGGGCAAGGGCTTCCTCCTTAGTCAGCAGGAACTTTTCGCCCTCGTCCACCTGCATCGTATAACCAAGAGCACCGGAGGTACGCGGGATAATGGTGATCTTGTGTACAGGAGCGGAATCCTTCTGCTTTGCAGCGACAAGGGCGTGACCGATCTCGTGGTAGGCGATGATCTCTTTTTCCTGTTGGGAGATAACGGCGTTTTTGCGCTGATATCCTGCGATAACGACCTCTACGCTTTCCTCGAGGTCTGACTGGGAAACGGTCTGCCTGCCGTTTCTTACAGCTCTGAGGGCACCTTCGTTGATTATGTTGGCGAGCTCAGCGCCGGAAGCTCCTGCTGTAGCTCTTGCGATAGCATTGTAGTCGATATCCTGGTCAGTCTTGATCTTTTTTGCGTGGACCTTCAGTATAGCCTCACGTCCTGCAAGGTCAGGCAGTTCAGCAGGGATACGTCTGTCGAAGCGTCCCGGACGCAGCAGCGCCGGATCAAGTGACTCAGGACGGTTGGTCGCGGCAAGGATAACTACTCCTTTTTTTCCGTCGAATCCGTCCATTTCGGTAAGAAGCTGGTTAAGTGTCTGTTCACGCTCATCGTTGCCGCCGATCTGACCGTCACGTTTTTTTCCGATAGTGTCTATCTCGTCGATGAAAACGATACACGGAGCTTTTTCGTTAGCCTGCTTGAAAAGGTCGCGGACCTTGGCAGCGCCCATTCCGACGAACATTTCGACGAATTCTGAGCCTGATATCGAGAAGAACGGGACATTTGCCTCACCAGCGACAGCCTGGGCGAGAAGTGTCTTACCGGTGCCGGGAGGACCGACGAGGAGCGCTCCCTTAGGAAGATTAGCTCCGATATCAGCGTATTTCTGTGGATTATGGAGGAAGTCCACGATCTCCTCAAGAGCCTCTTTAGCCTCATCCTGACCGGCTACATCTCCGAAGGTCTTTCCGGTCTGAGCCTTGACGTAAATTTTAGCATTGCTTTTTCCGAATGCCATAGAGTTGCCCATACGCTTGCTCATACCGCGCATAAGGATATTCCACAGAATGACCATAAAGACGATTGGCAGCACCCATGAGAAGATGAACTCGGTTATCGGGCTTTGTGTCTCGATCTTGCCGGTGAAATCGACCTTGCCGTTCTCATAGAGTCTTGTGACAAGGTCAGGGTCTTCGATCTTTACGGTAGAATAGAGCTTTTTCCGGCCGTCTGAGTCTTTGACCTCGAACACGATAGTATCGTCCTTTATCTCAGCCTGAGTGACGTTGCCGTTATCGAGCTGGTTGAGGAAGAAGCTGTAGTTGGTCTCCTTGATCTGGGCTTTTTTTACCGCCGGAACGATAAAGGTATTGAATATTAGCAGAAGCACGATACATACGACTGCAAATATCAAATAATTTTTTTTATTATTGTTTCTTCTTTCGTCCATTATGTAATATCAACTCCTTGACATGATTATAACATATCCTGAGCATTATTACAACCGGAAAATCATGATAAAAATGAAAATTTGATGAAAAGAGGGACTGCAATTGCAGTCCCTCGAAGTTTTATACAGGAAGTTTTGCTATAATACTGAGCTTATACTGCTGTATAGCAAGAGCATCCTTGTTTGTGATACCTGTCTGACCGTCAACGTCGGCGTTTGCTTCACCGTCAGAGCTGAGCTTGTACTTGTCAGGATTTGAGATCGACTGCATTACCAGAACGGCATCAGCCATATTCACCTGACCGTCAACGTTTGCATCGCCGGCGAGGTATTTTGAAGAAGATGTTGTGGAAGATGAGGTAGCCTCACTTGTTTCCTCGACCGGAGTAGTTCCGTCAGGCTCTATACCGCCGACGAGCACGCCGTCAACATAGACGCACATATTTTCGTTCTTTACCTCAGGCGGATTGTCAACAGCCGCAAAATCGCCTTCCTTGCCTATCTTCATTGTCTTGTAGCTCCAGTCATTTGACGGATCCCATAAATCGCCGTAGTACATACCGAGATCGAACTGATATTTTTTACCGGAGTTTGCTATAACATAGTTTTCCCATGTTACTTCAACATAGTAAGTATCCGGTGTTTTATCGTACTTGAACGGGCCTGTGAGGATACCGTCAGCACCTACTTCACGGTCCTCGGTACTTGACTGGTCAAAGAGCTCACGAACATTGGTAACGCCTGCGATACCGTTTTTACACTCGCTGACGTTGAAGTAATAGCGTACTGATGAAGTTGTAGCAGGCTTTGTTTCGCCTGTAAGGACCTTGAAGGATACC
>CAMOXW010000166.1 GCA_946629405.1 uncultured Ruminococcus sp. | reverse complement strand
CTCCTGTGGCAGATACATAGAAAGCAGATCACGCCTGCTGTCTATGGAATAATAATGTCAGGAGGAAAAGATATGAATAACTACTTTATGAGCGGTAAGCTGATGCATAAGGCTTCCGACCACAACACCAAACGCTGTGAGGTTGAGAAATGGGTATTCCTGCCTCACTCAGACTTTGAAAGGCTGAAAGCAAACCCATATCAGGAGCATGAAGCGATAACTGCTGCCAGAGACCTTATGTACGAAGACAAGAATGCCTACCACTGCATTATGCTGCTTGATGAGCACGGCGATGACGGTCTGCTCATTGAAGCTGAATCCCTTATAATCGGTTCAGGTTTGTCGTTGCCTTTATACAAAACACAGGCAGTTCCGGTTTCGTCACGAACTACTGAAAAGTCTTCACAAACTGGGCGGTAACTCCATTTATCATACACTACATCGCTGAGATCGGGTTCCGTGCCTTTTTTATCACATCCACTCATAAGGCAAACGACTGTCATCATACAGGCAAGGCTCTTCATGCGATGTATCCTAATTCTTGCACCACTGAATGCAATCATACCGATAATAAACAACGCAAGAATTATGGATAAAATTGTTTTATCCATTTTCAGGCACGGCTCACATTTCGTTTATAACATTCTCCAAAGTTTGTTTTATTATGTTGATATTTCAAATGAATATAATGCTCGTACTAAGCTCAATATGCGGACTGCTCGCATTTTTTATCCTTGTAACAAAATCGCTGCCGCCCCGCCGCAAACTGATACTTGTGACAATAGAGCTATCTGCTATGTTCCTGCTGATCTCTGACAGAATGGCGTATTTCTACCGGGGGGATCCCAGCAGGATCGCCTACTGGATGGTCAGAATCAGCAATTTTACGGCATTTTTAATGATTCTGCTAATTATCTTCATTTTCACCCTTTATATCATGGAGCTTTACCAAAATGACGGCAATTTAAAAAAACTTCCCAAAAGACTGTATCTTTCCTGCATACTATGCGCAATAGCTGCGGTAATGCTTGTAATATCACAGTTTACCGGACTCTATTATACCTTTGATTCAATGAATCAGTATCATAGAGCAGAAGGCTTTATGCTCTGTTATTTGTTCCCCCTAATCATTCTGATACTCGATATGTCGGTCGTACTGAAGTACCGTAGCCGTGTAGGCAGAGGAATGCTGATAACAATACTGCTGTTTACCATAGTTCCGGTAATATCCTCTATTGTCCAGATATTTACATACGGCGTCTCACTGACAAATATCACTCTTGCAGGACTGGTAGTCTCACTGTACGTCTTTTCGCTCCGTGATCTTAACGATATGCTGGAGCGCGCCAATAAGCGTGAGCTGGAGCTCGTCCGCGAAGATCAGAAGAATATGCGCCTCCTGTTCGAGCAGACGGCAACCGCTCTTGCAAATGCGATAGACGCCAAGGACAAGTACACCCACGGTCATTCCCGCCGAGTTGCCGAATATTCCGTTAAAATTGCAAAATATCTCGACAAGACTCAGAAGGAGCTCGATGAGCTGTACTTCACGGCACTTCTCCACGACGTTGGAAAAATAGGCATAAAGGACAGCATCATAAACAAGGAAGGCAAACTTACTGACGAGGAATTTGCCGCTATCAAAACCCACCCCGTTATCGGTATGCAGATACTCTCAAGTATCAGTCAGTCGCCGTATCTCAGCATAGGCGCTCATCATCACCATGAACGCTATGACGGACACGGGTACCCTGACGGACTCAAGGGCGAGGATATACCTGAGATCGCACGTATAATCGCCGTCGCAGACGCATACGACGCGATGACCTCCAAGAGAAGCTATCGTGATCCTATCCCCCAGGATCTGGTCCGTGAGGAATTTGTAAAGGGCATCGGAACACAGTTTGATCCGTATTTTGCAAAGATAATGCTTCACCTTATCGACATTGATACCGAATACCATATGAAAGAACGCGAGGAGACCAACGAGCTCGAACGTATCGGAACTCTTGAATGCGCTTCTTACCGCACGTCAGTATCAGACGGTATCCTGCTTACAAATTCCGTAACTCACATCCACCTGAGCAGCTCCATGGACGATGAGCACGATCCGAAGAATATTCCAAGCTTTGTGCTGTTCGATTCACTTGATGCAAGAATACACGATGACGAACGCAAACGCCGTGATCTGCTCTACCATGAATATGCTACTATACGCTCCGACGGCAAGGTTTTCCCGGCAGGTGTAAGAAACGTAAGGACAAAAACCTCTGAAAAGATCGGTGCAGCCGCTGAAGCCAGAGCTATGCAGCGTGAAAAGATCAGCTTCGATATAGAGGCTGTGCGCTACAAGGATCATCTGCTTATCAGATTGTCAGACGTCTTCCGTTCCCACGAGATAATAATCGCCCTGCCGGACAGCACAAGATTTTCCTATCTGTCACTGACCGGAGAGCACTGCACTATCAGCGATATCGATATCTCCAAGACCGGAGAGAATATCGGAGAAGGCTACATACCTCGTATAGCTGAAGAAATAAGCTATATCAACGTTCCGGCGGGAGATATACCAAACGTTCAGATAGACGGCTGGCGCTCAGATTCGTCTGAGGGAATCGAAGTGACCGACGGTATGCGCATATGCTTCCATACCATGAGCCTCCCCACTGCCAGACTGGTCTGGCACTGTCCCTTCGCCGCGCTTTATACAGCTGAGGACGGAAAAATCAACGGCAGTAACTACCGCGAGCTCACAGTTGTCCGCCTCGACGGCGAGGGCTGGGAAGAGGATGACGAGGCAGAAAACCGGGTTTATGTCAGCAAGCTCGACAGCTTTCAGAACTGGAACGAATTCAAATCTATGAATAAGGCAGGACAGGACTGTGAGCTGCATTATAAGCTTGATAACGGAATGGTAACTATCACGACTGAATACTGCGGTCTGTTCATACGTTCCGTTACCACGATCCCAGCAGGTGAAACAAAGCTTTATACAGCCATTACAGGCGATCAGTGTGCCATTACGAATATCCGTATCACAAGGTGATGTTATCCGGAGCTTCCGCAAAAACTTTACAAATAATAAAACGACCGCAGAGGAATATCCTGCGGTCGTAATCATATATTCGGTTATTCTTCTCCTGAAGCGCCCAGCACTATCTCCCTCAGCGCCTCCCGAAGCATCGAAATATCCCCCTGAGCCGCTCTGATCGCTGCTATCATAAGCATATCGTTATCACAAAGGTTAAAATCTATGTCCCTGCCGGTATACCTTACCAGCAGAGTGATGAAAAGTCTCAGTGTTCTGCCGATACCCTCGAACACCATAAAGAAGGCTGTGTTGGAATGGCAGCGAATATGATCGGTGTTCCGAATAGGATCATTGTATTTTATGATAGTAAAAAGATCATTACGATGTTCAACCCCGAGATAACTGGAAAGAATCAGCCGTATGAAACGGAAGAAGGCTGTCTTTCACTGCTTGGAGGTACGAGGTCTGTGACCAGATATAAAAGTATAAAAGTCTGCTATCAGGACAAGTTCATGAAAACGCACGAAAAGCGTTTCAGCGGTTTTACAGCGCAAATAATCCAGCATGAGGTCGACCACTGCAATGGAATTTTGATATAAAAAAGAAAACTTCTCAGTACATTGAAAAGTGTACCGAGAAGTTTTTTGTTATATTGTAGTGATGAAAGGAGTAAGGAGTATGATTATCATACAAACCGGACATACGAACTTTATCATAATGCGGAACAAATGCTTTGCACTGAATCTATCCTGACCGTGCAGCACTTCATCTTCAACGTAAGAAGTTTTTGCGACGTAGCCGATGAGTATGCAGGTGAAGAATGCGAGAATAGGCATCATGACGTTGTTTGTGATGAAATCAAAGAAGTCGAGGAACTGCATACCAAGCAGTTTAACTTCTGACCATGAACTGTAACCGAGTATAGAAAGCATTCCGAGTACGAGTGTGATACCGATAACTACGAAGCAGCTTGCGACTCTGTTGAGTCTGAACTTTTCCATAACTACTGCGGTGACTGTCTCCATAAGGGAGATTGACGAGGTCAGTGCTGCAAGAGTAACGAGTATGAAGAATGCTCCGCCAATGATATCTCCGGCGGGCATACTGTCAAATACAGCCGGCAGAGTTTTGAACATAAGGCTGGGACCTGCATTGAGCTGGTCGGCATTACCGCCTGAGAATACGAATACTGACGGTACGATGATGAGTCCTGCGAGGAATGCGACAAAAGTATCGAATACTTCTATCTGTCGTACAGACTGTTCAAGAGCGTCTTCCTTGCGCATATATGAACCGTATGTAATCATGATTCCCATTGCAAGTGACATAGAGTAGAAAAGCTGTCCCATAGCTCCGACAATGGTTTTCAGGAGCTGTTCAAAGGTGAAGTCTTTAAAATTCGGTTGCACGTAGTATTTAAGTCCTTCAAGTGCACCGTCGAGAGTTAGAGTGTATATACTTATACCAAAAATGAGTATCAGCAGTACCGGCATGAGGAATTTGCTAAGGGTCTCGATACCCTTCTGTACACCGAGCATTACTACCGATGCGTTGATAATTACATATATAACAAAGAAAATAGTTGGCTGAAGTGGGTGGGAGATGAAGTTCTCAAAGAAACTGAGGTTAGAGTCGCCGTAAGTCTCAGTTGCGATCCTGTGACCGTGTACAGACAAGAATTCTACCATATATTTCATGACCCAGCCGCCTATAACGCAGTAATACGGCAGAATCAGCGCAGGTACTGCCGCCGCTATCCAGCCGAGGGGAGCAAAATGTTTGTTTACGTCTTTGTATGCACCGATAACACTTTTACCGGTTTTTCGTCCGATAGCTATTTCGGTTATCATGAGAGTGAAGCCGAATGTTACAGCAAATATGAGGTAGACGAGCAGGAAGATTCCGCCGCCGTACTTAGCGGCAAGATACGGGAATCTCCATATGTTTCCCAGTCCGACGGCAGAACCGGATGCCGCGAGAATGAATCCGATTTTTGAACCGAATCCACCTCGTTTTTCAGGTGATTGCGTATTGCTTTTTTCTTTCATTTTAAAGGTCCTTTCATAGTGTCAGTGAAATGATAGTCCGCAAATCATTATACCATAGTTCACTGGAAATTGCAATATGCAAACTGGCATATTTCACTAAAAAAGTATAACAAATTTAAGGCAACACCCCACAAAGTCTGCCTGACGTATATTGAAAACAATCTTTTAACTTTAATATTATTATTGACAAAATATACACCACATTGTATAATTATACTGTGAATAAATTCAGCGATGCCATAGTCGAAGATGCTGAAACAGATAATAACAAAGGGGTAAAAAATATGGGCGAGTTTTTTAAGAATATCGGAAAAATCCCGTACGAAGGCAAGAATTCAACAAATCCGCTCGCGTTCAAGTACTACGATCCCGATGAAGTGATCGAAGGAAAGCCTATGCGTGAACATCTCAGGTTCGCACTTTCATGGTGGCACACAATGGGCGGAGACGGAACAGATATGTTCGGTGTCGGAACTGCCGATAAAACGTGGGGAGAAAGTGAACCCGAAGCAAGGGCAAAGGCGAAGGTCGATGCGGCATTTGAAATAATGGAGAAGCTTTCGATAGATTATTTCTGCTTCCATGACCGTGACCTGTCGCCTGAATACGGAAGTCTTGCAGAAACAAATGCAAAGCTTGATGAAATAACCGACTATGTCAAGGAAAAGCAGGCACAAACCGGTGCAAAGCTTTTGTGGGGAACTGCAAAGTGCTTTGACCACCCAAGATATATGCATGGTGCAGGCACTTCGCCGTCGGCTGACGTTTTTGCTTTTACAGCGGCGCAGATAAAGAAAGCGATAGAAGCTACCGTAAAGCTTGGCGGCAAGGGCTATGTTTTCTGGGGCGGACGTGAAGGTTATGAAACGCTGCTCAATACGAATACCGCTCTTGAACTTGACAATATGGCACGTCTTATGAAAATGGCAGTCAGATATGCGCGTTCTATCGGATATACCGGAGACTTTTACATCGAACCGAAACCAAAGGAACCGACAAAACACCAGTATGATTTCGATACTGCAACAGTACTCGGCTTTCTGCGGAAATACGGTCTTGAAAACGATTTCAAAATGAATATTGAAGCCAACCACGCTACGCTTGCACAGCATACCTTCCAGCATGAACTGCGAATGGCGCGCGATAATAACGTGTTTGGTTCTATCGATGCAAATCAGGGGGATACTCTGCTTGGCTGGGATACAGACCAGTTCCCGACAAATGTTTACGATGCGGCACTTGGTATGTATGAGGTGCTGAAAGCAGGCGGATTCACCAACGGCGGACTCAATTTTGATGCAAAGGCACGCCGCGGTTCGTTTACTCCCGAGGACATTTTTCACAGCTATATTGCCGGTATGGACACCTTTGCACTCGGTCTGCGCATTGCTGTGAAAATGATAGAGGACGGACGTATCGACAAGTTTGTTGAGGAGAGATACTCTTCATGGACAAATGGTATCGGAAAGGATATCATCGACGAAAAGGTCGGCTTTGAAGAACTTGAAAAGTATGCACTCGAAAAGGGCGAGGTTACTGATTCTCTCGGAAGCGGCAGACAGGAAATGCTTGAATCAATAATGAATAATATAATGTTCAGTCTCTGATAAAAAAGTCCGGACACCTCTTATTTCGGGACGGTGTCCGGACAATTCATTTTTGAAAGGAATTTGCTATGTCATATTTAATAGGTGTAGACTGTGGAACAAGCGGTACAAAAACAGTATTATTTGATGAAAAGGGTACGGTAATTGCAACATCGACAGTAGAGTACCCGATGTATCAGCCCAAAAATGGTTACGCGGAACAAGACCCGAAAGACTGGGCTGATGCGATGATAAATACGATAAAGGCAGTAATGGATTCGGGCGGAGTAAAAAAGAATGATGTAAAGGGTATAGGTATATCGGGACAGATGCACGGACTTGTGTTGCTTGATAAATATAACAGGGTACTCCGCAGAAGCATTATATGGTGCGATCAGCGAACAGCAGCAGAAGTTGAGGAAATGAACCGTATTGCCGGACGTGAGCGTATCGTGGAAATAACGGCTAATCCCGCACTCACCGGCTGGACTGCCGCGAAGATACTGTGGGTGAAGAATAACGAACCGGAAATATATTCTGAAATTGCCCATATACTTCTGCCTAAGGACTATCTGAGACTTATTCTCACCGGCGAATATGCTACGGAAGTCAGTGATGCGTCAGGTATGCAGCTTCTTGATGTACCTCACAGGTGCTGGTCGGACGAATTGCTGTCTGATTTCGGGATTGATAAAAGCTGGCTTGGCACGGTTTATGAGTCATGTGAAGTTACCGGAAAACTGACAAGAGAAATGGCTGATGAACTCGGACTTTCAAAGGATACAGTAGTAGTCGGAGGTGCAGGAGATAATGCAGCGGCAGCAGTCGGAACAGGTGTGGTCGGGGACGGAAAAGCGTTTACAACAATAGGCACATCAGGAGTAGTGTTTACACATACGTCTGAATTGTCGATAGACAGGCTTGGAAGAGTTCACACCTGTTGTGCGGCAGTTCCGGGTTCATGGCACCTCATGGGAGTAACACAGAGTGCCGGACTATCGCTGAAATGGTTCCGCGACAATTTCTGCATGACTGAAAAAGAAACAGCAAAGCTTATGGGGGAAGATGAGTATTTCTTAATGGATAAAGCGGCGGAGAAAGTAGGTATAGGTGCAAACCGACTGCTTTATCTGCCATACCTGATGGGGGAGCGTACACCCCACCTCGACCCTGATGCGAGAGGAGTATTATTTGGCTTATCCGCAATGCATACTCGCAGTGATATGCTTCGTGCAGTGATGGAAGGAGTGACATATTCGCTCAGGGACTGCGTTGAAGTTTTCCGCGAAATGAATGTAAATGTCAGTGACATGATGGCTTGCGGCGGCGGAGGTTCATCGGCATTGTGGAGAGAAATTCTCTCAGACGTATACAATTGCAGTGTGAAAACTGTAAAATCCAAAGAAGGACCTGCACTTGGTGCGGCAATTCTTGCGAGTGTAGGTTCGGGAATATATTCGAGTGTTACCGAAGCTTGCGGCGAAATTGTCAGAACAGACAAGATACAGGTACCGGTTGAGAAAAGGGTTTCCGAGTATGAAAAATATTATCAGCTTTACAGGAAGATATATCCTCAGTTAAAGAGTTCATTTGCCGAATTGGCGGCACTGTCTTACGATGTTCGTTAATGAGAGAGTTGTGCAAGAGGAATAATCATATATCTTTATATCACATTGATACAAATGTATTAACTAAAAGTGACGCCTGTGCTATTATATTTACGTAAGATTTTTTAGGTAAGACTGCTAAACGACGTTTAAGATGCGAATACAAGTCTAAGAATATCATCAAAGATTAATAATACATATCTCCAATATGTAAAATAGCGCGTAGAATAGAGCTCTATACTATGTCATCTATTAAGTCATGGTCACACAGCACAGTGCCTGTGCCCCCTTCCACGGGGGCACTCGTTTTACTCGTTCACTTTTTACAGAAGGCTTGATCTGCTTTCGCTGACGGCACT
>CAMOXW010000165.1 GCA_946629405.1 uncultured Ruminococcus sp. | reverse complement strand
TCCGGAAACGGCAGTAAAAAGAAAAAGAAGAAAAAATAACAAAACGGCGGGGATTATACCCGCCGCTTATTTCATCAAAAAAAGAGCTCATACTTTTGTTGTTTACGATATATTGTTTAATTTGAGCAATGTGTTTTATACTGAAAGTTATAGACCGGCTTGAAGTTTTTTTAAAATTACAAAAGTAACTGTGAAGCTCCGGCGTTCAAAGAAAATTTATAGAATGTTTACAACTTTTGAAGAAAAATGCGGTGATAAGCAGTTGAAATCGTAATAAAAATGTGATATAATAACAATGTTAAACTATGATAAGCTAAAAAATATACTGTTCGTAATATTTGCGTCAGGTATGCTGAAGCAGTTATATCTGCCCTGATAAATAGGAAAAGCTGCAAAGACAGGAGGAAACCTATGGATAATGAACGGACATTAAAATATTACAATCTTCTTGAGGAGATGCTGACACTTACAACTAATCCGAAATGCTTCGATGTCGAAAAAATATACGCAAATCTTACTAAGCTATGTAAGCTGTTCCGCCTTTCAAAGGGACAGACTGAGTTCTACCAGACAATAGCGCGTGAAAAAACCGGAAACGGCAACGTTTACGTCTGCTACGACAGCGGCGAGAAGAGCCATGCTGTGATCGAAAAGAGGATCGTTACCAAGTCTATGGCGGTCGCTAAGATCAGCGTGTATATGGCGGACACCGAGCAGCCCCTCACTCCCCTCGAGGAAAAACGCATAACTCTCGTTATGATGACTATTCTCAGATTCGTAAGCCATAACAGACTCCAAGATGTCGTTGAGAGATTTGCCTATCACGATGATGCAGGCTACCCGAATCTCCGCGCATTTATCCGCTATATCGAGAATCTGTCACAAAGCAGCTCACTCTATGGCTATACCGCCGTACACTTCAACCTCAGGCACTTCACTCTCATAAATCAGGAGATAGGAAGAAATGCCGGCGACATTGTTATGCGCGGATATTTCTCCATGTTTGAAAATATCATCGGCGATAAGGGACTTGTATGCCGTGTCGGAGGTGATAACTTTGTTGCTCTTTTCAGCAATGAGCTTATCGACTCTGTGATACAGGTAATCCGCGGAGTTCCGGTTATTTACGATGTAAACAGCGGCAAGAGGATAATGATATCTTCAAGCGCCGGCGTCTTCGTTATTCCGGAGGACTTCGTTTCGGAGAGCTCGGACGATGTTATGACCTATATCATCCCCTGCTCGCAAATGGCTAAAAACGGCGGTAAGGACAGTATAGTATTCTACGATGAGAGCCTTGCAGAAAATAAGGAGAAGCGTATGCGTATCCAGCAGCTTTTCCCTGAGGCAATAGCTAACGGCGAGTTCAAGGTCTTCTACCAGCCCAAGATAGATGTGTCTACCGGCGAGCTGAGCGGTGCGGAAGCTCTCTGCCGCTGGTTCCGCGACGGAGGGATAATCCCGCCTCTGGAGTTCATCCCTGTTCTTGAGCAGAATACCGATATCTGCAAGCTCGACTTCTATATGCTCGACCACGTCTGCGCCGATATAAGGCGCTGGCTCGACGAGGGCAGAAATGTTGTCCGCGTTTCCGTGAACCTTTCCAGAAAACACATGATGGACGTCGATCTGCTTGAACATATTCTCGAGATAGTTGACCGTCATAATATCCCGCATAAGTACATAGAGGTTGAGCTGACCGAGACTAATACGGATGTTGAGTTCCGCGATATCAAGCGGGTCGTAAGCGGTCTTCAGCAGGCGGGGATATATACCTCTGTCGATGATTTCGGAATGGGTTATTCCTCACTCAACCTTATCCGTGAGGTGCCGTGGAATGTTCTCAAGGTTGACAAGAGCTTCCTGCCGGTTGATGATGACAGTGCCGACAGCACCAGAAGCGTCATGTTCAAGTACGTCGTCGCAATGGCTAAGGAGCTCGGACTGGAGTGTATCGCTGAGGGTGTGGAGACACAGAGGCAGGTCAATATCCTCCGTGAGAACGACTGCATCTTCGCACAGGGCTTCTTCTTTGACAAGCCGCTCCCGATAGACCAGTTTGAAGAAAGACTGAGCTCACATCATTATAATTTGAGCGAAATATGAGCTATTGCATATAAATAAGGGGCGATGTCATCATCGCCCCGCTTGTACAGATCATATGCAAACTGAAAGGCGCACATTCCGTGCGCCTTTGGTATTACTGCATTTTAGTTTTATACATCATCCACGCAAGCTCAACTGCTCCGATCCCGACAAAGACCAGCATGGTCTTCATACTCGGCTTCTTGACCTTGAACCTTGTGATGAAGGCGAGCGCTATTATGAAAAGCGCACAGCCGTAAACAGTCGGGAAGCAATCGCTTCCGATGTCCTTATGGAAGCTGTAGAGCAGCGGCAGAAGCAGTGCAACACTTGTGACAGGCAAGCCTTCATAGACCTTGCGGACATCCTCTGTCTGTTTCTGGCGGTCCTCCTCGGCAACGTTGAAATAAGCAAGCCTTATCACCGCGCATAGCGGGAACATCACCAGTACAGGGATGTCTATCCAGTCGCTCATACCGATAGAATAGCCGATGATTGCCGGCAGTACACCAAAGCACACCGCATCGCACAATGAATCTATCTGTATTCCGAATTTTTTTTCACTTTCCGTTCTGTTTTTTTTGGTCCTTGCGATCTTTCCGTCGAACATATCGCACAGTCCCGAGACCATGAGGCAGATCATGGCATATTCCGGGTGAGCGCCGAAATCGCCGATGCCGATTGCCATAAACATACCCAGCACAGCGGAAACGAGGCTCATATATGTAAGAACTACAGTATAGTTATAGTAACCGATCATTATAAAATCCTCTGAAACAATATTCCGTACACCAGACGTGCCGTCAAGGTGCTATAAAATGATTATAACACAAAAGAACTCTCATTTCAAGTGTTTTCAGAATTTTTTAAAAAATAAAAGCCAGTCACTGATATGATCCTGTTTTGTGCGGCAGAAGACTGCTATCCGAAAATTTTTCATGACCCTCTTGACAAAACCGTAATTAAAGTGTATAATACATATTAATAAATGCGATGATGGGAAACAAAGCCTGCTGAGGTCTTACAGAGAGCTGCCGGTCGGTGAAAGGCAGTATTCGTATGCAGGTCATAGCTCCTCCCTGAGCAGTCGGCTGAAAACACGCAATGAGGCGTAACGGGTCATACCTGCGTCCGTGCGCGGGATAGGCTTGAACGGGCTCTCCCGTTACAGAGATATGCGTTGATCCGACGCAGATGAGTGGGTGTGCTTTCCGCACATCAAGAAGAGTGGTACCACGGAGTATATGCAGCTTCGTCTCTTCCATGCAAGGCATGGAGGAGACTTTTTTATTGCCCTCCATACCGTGAAACGGATCGGAACGGAGGTTTTTTATGAATAACGTCAGCAAGTACACAAGACAGTTCTTTGAAGTCCCTGCCCCTCAGAGAAAATGGGTTCAGCGGTCATATGTCGATAAAGCACCGGTATGGTGCAGCGTTGACCTCAGGGATGGTAATCAGGCTCTCATCACGCCTATGAGCCTCGGCGAAAAGCTCGAATTTTTCGCGGAGCTCGTCCGCATCGGCTTCAAGGAGATAGAGATCGGCTTCCCCGCCGCCTCGGAGACAGAGTACACCTTCTGCCGTACCCTCATAGAGCAGGGACTTATTCCGGAAGACGTGACCATTCAGGTGCTCACACAGTCCCGCGAGCATATAATCGAGAAGACCTTCGAGGCGCTCAGAGGTTGCAAGAATGCTATCGTTCACCTCTATAATTCGACCTCCGTCGCTCAGCGTCAGCAGGTCTTCCGAAAGGATAAGGACGAGATCACTGAGATCGCCGTCATGGGCGCAAGGCTCTGCAAGGAGTACCGTGAAAGGTATGAGGGAAGCTTCCGGTTCGAGTATTCCCCCGAAAGCTTCACCGGCACCGAGCCGGAATTTGCACTGGAAATATGCAATGCCGTGCTCGATATCTGGCAGCCTTCCCCCGAGGATAAGGTCATAATCAACCTTCCTGTCACAGTGCAGCTCTCCATGCCTCATGTCTATGCCGATCAGGTCGAGTATATGTGCGATAATCTCCATTACAGAGAGAACGTCATAGTCTCCCTCCACCCGCATAACGACCGCGGCTGTGCCGTGGCTGACACTGAAATGGGACTCCTTGCAGGTGCTGACCGGGTTGAGGGTACTCTTTTCGGAAACGGCGAGCGCACAGGAAATGTGGATATCATAACCCTCGCTATGAATATGTATTCTCAGGGAGTTGACCCTGAACTGAATTTTGACGATATACCGTCAATTACTGAGCTCTATACCCGCGTCACCGGGATGAATGTATATGAGCGCCAGCCCTACTCCGGAAAGCTCGTCTTTGCAGCATTCAGCGGCTCACATCAGGATGCTATCGCTAAGGGAATGAAGTGGCGCGAGGAGACCGGCGACCCGCACTGGACTGTGCCCTATCTCCCGCTCGACCCGACCGATATCGGCAGGGAGTACGAGTCCGACGTTATCCGCATCAACAGCCAGTCCGGAAAGGGGGGAATCGGATATATCCTCGAGAAGCGCTTCGGCTATGACCTCCCGAAGAAAATGCGCGAGAGCGTGGGCTATCTTGTCAAGAGCGTTTCCGACCACAAGCACAAGGAGCTCCTTCCCGATGAGGTATTCGCTATTTTCAGGGATAATTATGTCGATATCACCTCCCCGCTCAATATCACCTCCGCGCACTATGTCCAGCAGGACGGCATTGAGGCGACTGTTTCCCTTGTTTTCAACGGCAAGCACGCCTCCGCGACCGATACCGGAAACGGCCGTCTTGATGCGGTGAGCAACGCTGTGCGGTCGTATACGGGCGTTGACTACAGCATAAATACCTACACTGAACACGCTCTTGAGGTCGGCTCAGCTTCGCAGGCTGTCTCCTACGTCGAGATAATCGGCGCCGGCGGTGAAAGCTTCTGGGGTACCGGCATCGACAACGATATCGTTACCTCGTCGATAAAGGCTCTCGTCAGCGCGGTAAACAATATGCTTAACGGCAAAATGCACAATTGAAGGCGTTGAAAACATACCTATCCGCCAAATTATTATGAAATACCGCACTTCTTATTGATTTTGAATACCAAAAGTGGTAGAATATATTTATATTATCAGTTAAGGAGCGCAGTATAATGAGATCGGTCTATATTTCTTCCGGTATCATCATTTACGTCGGCGCGGTCGTGAGAACCTCTGACCGCAGTCTCTTATCCTTCTGCCCGAACGGCGCTCTTGCTTGATGTATAACTATGTCACTGTAAGTCTAACCTCCGGCAGCAGAATACCGGAGGTTTTTTGTTTTCACCCCGACAAATTTTTTCAAAGGAACGTATGATATGTTTATTTCAGGTGCAAAGATCGTTGTCGAGACCCTTATAGAACAGGGCTGCGACACTATATTCGGCTACCCCGGAGGACAGGTCATAAACCTGTTCGATGAGCTCTACCTCGCAAGAGACAGGGTAAAGCACGTCCTCACTGCCCATGAACAGGGCGCGGCTCATGCCGCAGACGGCTACGCAAGAGCTACCGGAAAGGTCGGCGTCGTAATCGCTACCTCCGGCCCCGGCGCGACAAACCTCGTCACCGGTATAGCTACGGCTTTCCTCGACTCAGTCCCTATGGTCGCTGTCACAGGCAACGTCCCGTGCAGTCTCATCGGACGCGACAGCTTCCAGGAGGTCGATATCGTCGGCATAACTATGCCTATCACCAAGCATAACTTCATCGTAAAGGATATAAATGAGCTCGCGGATACTCTCCGCATGGCGTTCAAGATCGCCAAGTCAGGACGTCCCGGACCGGTCCTCGTTGATATCCCCAAGGACGTCCAGACCGCAAAATGCGAGTTCGAGCCTAAAGCACAGCCCGTTATCCCTTACCCGATAACCTATGCCCCGGAGAATAAGCTCAATAAGGCTGCCGAGATGATAGACTCCTGCGAGCGCCCGTATATCTACTTCGGCGGAGGTATAACCGCAGGCAAGGCTTCCGAGGCTCTCATCGCCCTCGCGGAAAAAATAGACGCGCCTATGGGATGCTCGCTCATGGGTCTTTCCGCAGTACCCTCTGACCACCCGAAATTCCTCGGTATGCAGGGGATGCACGGACACTTCGCCTCAACTATGGCTGAGGACGAGGCTGACCTCGTTATCGCGCTCGGAGTGCGCTTCTCGGACAGGGCAACAGGCAATAAGGAGCGATTTGCAAAGAATTTCCGCATACTCCATATTGATATAGACGGCGCGGAGCTGCATAAGAATATTCCTGCCGACCTCGCAGTAAAGGGCGATATCCTTGACGCTGTAGAGAGGCTCACGGCTATGGTCGAGCAGAGAAACAATCCTGAGTGGCAGGCGCGCATAGCTGAGCTCCGTGAGGAGGAAAAACGCCGCACGGAAAGCGCTCTCAGCCAGGTTTATCAGAAAAACTGCGACAGCTGTACAGCTCCCTGCGACAATACCGGGATCTCCGCTGCGGACAGGCTCTCGCCATACGATATTATCGACACGGTCAGCGCTGCTGCGCCTGAGGACGCAGTTGTCGTTACTGACGTTGGTCAGCACCAGATGTGGGTCGCTCAGAGATATCCGTTCAAAAAGCCCCGCACATTCCTTACAAGCGGCGGCCTCGGGACTATGGGCTTCGGCATGGGCGCTGCAATAGGCGCGGCTGAGGCTGTGGGAAAGCAGACGATACTTTTTACCGGCGACGGCAGCTTCGGTATGAACCTCAATGAGCTCGCAACGGCGGTAAGCCAGAATATCCCGCTCGTTATCGTTATCATGAACAACGGCGTCCTCGGAATGGTCCGCCAGTGGCAGACCTTGTTCTTCGACAGGCACTATTCCAACACAACTCTCGACCGTAAGACAGATTTCGTAAAGCTTGCCGAGGCTTTCGGTGCAAAGGCTGAAAGATGCAGCAATGTCCGGCAGCTCGAAAACGCTGTCAGGGAGGCTTTCTCCTGCGGCGGCGTATACGTTCTTGACTGCGTTGTTGACTGCGATGAGTTCGTCCTCCCGATGCTTCCCCCCGGAGGCTCTATAGACAACATCATTACCGAGATAAAGTGAGGTGAACTTCATGGACAAAAAATACGTTATTGCAGTTCTCGTTGCAAATATTGCCGGAGTTCTCTCGCGTGTGTCGGGAATGTTCACGCGGCGCGGCTTCAACATCGACAGCCTTACCGTCGGGGAGACCGAATCAAGCGGTTTTTCGCGAATAACTATCAGCTTCCGCGGCGATGATGATATCAAGGAGAGGATACTTCAGCAGCTGCAGAAGCTCCACGACGTCCGCGAGGTCGAGGTGCTCGACACGAACGTCACTGTTATCCGCGAGCTGCTGCTTATAAAGGTCCGCAACAAGTCAGAATCAAGGCAGGACATAATGACTGCCGTTGAGATATTCCGCTCGAAGATAGTTGACTATTCGCCGACCGCTCTGGTCTGCGAGCTTACAGGTGAGTCCTCAAAGATAGACGCCTTCATCGAGCTTCTGAAGCCATGCGGCATAATGGAGATGTGCCGCACAGGTATCGTCGCCGTCGAGCGCGGCGAAAACTGCCTTAAAACTGTCAAATAATGCGTAATTCGTAATTCGCAATCCGTAATCATCCTGACCGTACCGCTATTTAATAAATGAGCACTGCGAACATCCTGATTACGCATTACTTGTTACCAATTACGAATTAAATATAATTTTTACATAAAGGAGTAATTCACAATGGAAAATACTGCAAGAGTATTCTATGAACAGGACTGCGATCTTTCGCTTCTCTACGGCAAGACCATAGCCATTATCGGCTACGGCAGCCAGGGTCACGCTCACGCTCTCAATGCCAAGGAATCCCTCGGCGATAAGGGCAGAGTTATCATCGGCCTCTATGAGGGCTCAAAGTCATGGGCAAAGGCCCAGGCTCAGGGCTTCGATGTATTCACCGCTGCTGAGGCTGCAAAGCAGGCTGATATTATCATGATCCTCATTAACGACGAGAAGCAGGCTGCCCTCTATAAGAAGGACATCGAGCCCAATCTCAAGCCCGGCAATATGCTTATGTTCGCTCACGGCTTCAATATCCACTTCGGCTGCATCGTTCCTCCGGCTGACGTTGACGTTACAATGATCGCTCCTAAGGGACCCGGACATACCGTAAGAAGCGAATATCAGGCAGGCAAGGGCGTTCCTTGTCTCGTTGCTGTTCATCAGGACGCTACAGGCAAGGCTAAGGAGATCGCTCTCGCTTACGGTCTCGCTATCGGCGGCGCACGCGCAGGCGTTCTTGAGACTACTTTCAGAACAGAGACCGAAACTGACCTTTTCGGCGAGCAGGCTGTACTCTGCGGCGTTTCCGCTTTGATGCAGGCGGGCTTCGAGACTTTGGTCGAAGGAGGTTACGATCCTCGAAATGCTTACTTCGAGTGCGTACACGAGATGAAGCTCATCGTTGACCTCATTTACCAGAGCGGATTTGCGGGAATGAGATATTCCATCTCCAACACAGCCGAATACGGTGATTATGTAACAGGTCCCAAGATCATTACTGAGGATACGAAGAAGGCCATGAAGAAGGTCCTGAAGGATATCCAGGACGGTTCCTTCGCCAAGGAGTTTCTCCTCGATATGTCTGATTCCGGTAAGCAGGTCCACTTCAAGGCTATGAGAAAGCTCGCAGCCGAGCATCCTGCCGAGACAGTCGGCAAGGAGATCAGAAAACTCTACAGCTGGTCAGACGAAGATAAGCTTATTAACAATTAATCGTTGAGATAGGTTATAATAGAAGGAGGCCGTGCTGATGTGCGGCCTCTTTTTGAAAGAAGGTAGAAGATATGATCAAAGATACATTAGTTGACGGTTTTGCAAATGCGCCCCACAGGTCTTTATATCATGCGCTCGGACTTACAAAGGAAGAGCTCGACCGACCTCTTATCGGTGTAGTCAGTTCTTATAACGAGATAGTTCCGGGGCATATGAATATCGACAAGATCGTCGAAGCAGTCAAGGCGGGAATAAGACTTGCCGGCGGAACCCCTGTTGTATTTCCGGCGATAGCCGTATGTGACGGTATCGCGATGGGTCATATCGGAATGAAGTATTCTCTTGTTACGAGAGATCTTATCGCCGATTCTACCGAAGCCATGGTCATGGCGCACGGGTTTGACGGACTCGTAATGATCCCCAACTGTGATAAGAATGTCCCGGGCCTTCTCATGGCGGCTGCAAGGTTGAATATTCCGACCGTGTTCGTAAGCGGCGGTCCGATGCTCGCAGGAAGGGTTGACGGGAAGAAGAGGTCACTCTCTGCGATGTTCGAAGCAACAGGAGCGTATGCGGCCGGTAAGATCGACAACGATAAGCTCGAAGAGTTCGTAAATAAGGTCTGCCCGTCCTGCGGATCCTGTTCGGGAATGTATACGGCGAATTCGATGAACTGTTTAACGGAAGTACTCGGTATGGGACTTCAGGGCAACGGAACCATCCCGGCACCTTTCTCCGACAGACTTATCCTTGCAAAGCATGCGGGAATGCAGGTCATGGAATGTGTAAGAAGCAACATCCGTCCGAGAGATATTCTTACCGAAGACGCTTTCGAGAATGCGATCGCTGCCGACATGGCAATAGGCTGTTCAACTAATTCGATGCTCCACATCCCCGCGATAGCGAATGAATGCGGTATCAGTATCGACCTAGATCACATTAACGAGATCTCGAAGAGGACTCCAAATATCTGTCACCTGGCTCCTGCCGGTCCGACATATATGGAGGATCTCAATGAAGCCGGCGGTATATATGCCGTAATGAAGGAACTTCTTGACGCAGGTCTTATCAAGGGAAGTGTTATGACGGTTACCGGAAAGACGTTAAGAGAGAATGTTAAGGATTCTGCAGTTTTGGATCCTGAAGTTATAAGACCTCTTGATAATCCTTTTATGAAAGAGGGAGGACTTGCTATCCTTAAAGGCAATCTCGCTCCTGACGGCTGTGTTGTAAAAAGATCTGCGGGCGCACCCGAGATGCTCGTTCATGAAGGTCCCGCAAGATGCTTTAACAGTGAAGAAGATGCGATCGAGTTCATCTACAGCGGTAAGGTTCAGGCAGGTGACGTTATCGTTATCAGATA
>CAMOXW010000164.1 GCA_946629405.1 uncultured Ruminococcus sp. | reverse complement strand
ATAGCGATCCTTCCGGCTTTTTTATGGGATTTTTCTGACATTTTGTATACTCTCCTTTGCTATATTACAGCCAGTATATACCGGCGTGAAAATATTCAGAACCAATGAATGAAAAAGTTTTTCCAAATACGGTTGTTCAAAATTCGCCCGCAAAGCAGCGCTTATCAACATACTTTTCAACTTTTTCAACAGTTGAAAACCAGCGCGAATTTATTAACACAAAATTCAACAGACTGTTGAAATGTCCGCAGAAGTAAGAAAAGGATAACTAAAAATCTACTCTGCAAATTGTGTATGTGTTTTTGCATAAAATTACTTGCAAAATTCTGTGAATGTGGTATAATAGAAGTACCGGCACGTCAGGATGCGGGGAACGAAGCTCTTTATTCAAACGGGCTGCGGAATGATCTCATGTATTCCGCAAAGGCTCTTGCGTCCGGACCTGTCTCACGCATCACCGCATGGATGTCCTCCGAGCCGAAGACAGCCACGAATTTTTTCTGCGACTTAAGCCGTGCTATCGTCTGACCGGTGCCGGAACGTCTCTGACCGCGGTTCATAAAGGCAATGCCGACGCCGGAGCGGTCAGCCATGAAGTAGTTCCTGCGGCGGTAGACGTCATTTCCGGGACCTGAAAAGGCATATTTCGTATTCGGGTCGCTGCACGTTGAGATTAGGGCGGAACACTCCGGCTCGATTTGCCGGAGCTTTATCTTGTCGATCGGAGAAAAGCGCTCGGAATGGCGCAGAAAAGGGATAACGCCGATAAGATCGTAGGGTTCGCCATGTCTCCGGCGGTTGATTATATGCCAGGCTGCCCAGAGGTCAGTCCCCGAGGCAAGTCCATCCATAAAGCTGGTATAGCCCGAATTATAGGCGAAGTCGATATATGCTGCGAGGAAAATGCGCGTGCAGTCAATGGTTATGCCGCGGTAATTCTCGTTATTCATGAAGGGAATGACACTGCCGGGACGGTGTCCTGTTATGCAGGCAGTGATCTCCGGGACAGCGATGAACTTGTCCGGGTCAGTCAGTGCGATCCCGGAATCCAATGATCTTAACATAACACAAAAGCCTCCTGTTCAAAGCAATGGGCTCATGAATATAATTATATCATATCAGCGATTGATTTGTCAACATTATAAAGCATAAAGCAGAGGGCATATGAATCAGACAAGAAAGGTTATGATAGATGATGAAACCGTATTTTAAAAGAGCGTGGGCGGAGGTATCGCTGCCGCAGCTCAGAAAGAATATTGAGATAATAAAAGGCCTCAATTCCCCGGGAACCGAGATAATGGCGGTCGTCAAGGCTGATGCCTACGGTCACGGATATGACAGGGTATGCGAGTGTCTTGCAGGAGAGTGCGGGATAAGGTATTTTGCCGTGTCGAATCTTGACGAGGCTATTGCCGTGAGGGAACTGTGTCCCGGGGCAGAAATACTTATTCTTGGCTATACTCCGCCGGAGTACGCGCATGAAATATCCGGGAGCAACATTATTCAGGGCGTTGTCTCAATGGAGTATGCTCAGGCGCTTTGCCATAACAGTCCCGGGAAAGTGCGCTGCCATGTCAAGATAGATACCGGCATGGGACGAATAGGTCTGAGGTACGATACCCCGCAGGAGTGTGCTGCTGAGATAGAGCGTATCTGCGGAGTTGAGGGACTTTCGGTCGAGGGGATATACACTCATTTTGCGGTTGCCGACAGCGATGACCCGGATAATGTGAGCTATACCGACCGTCAGGAGAGCTTCATCATCGATACCTACGACGAGCTTGTAAAGCGTGGGATAAAGCTTCCGCATCTGCATTTCATGAACAGCGCCGCGACCTGCTACCGCAACAGCAGCCGCAGCACGCTCTCCCGCGCGGGCATCATAATCTACGGACTTCACCCGGATATCAGCCTTGATATCCCAGAGGGACTTGCGCCTGTAATGGAGCTGAAGGCGGTTATTTCGCAGGTCAAGACCGTACCTGCGGGGGTCTGCATAAGCTATGGAAGAACGTTCACGACAGAACGCGAAATGCGTATAGCAACGGTGACTATAGGCTATGCAGACGGCTATTCGAGGCTTCTCAGCTCAAAGGGCGAGATACTTGTGCACGGAAAGCGCTGCCGGATAGTCGGGAGGATCTGCATGGACCAGCTCATGATAGATGTTTCGGACGTTCCGGAGGCGGTGTCCGGGGATATAGTGACACTGATAGGGCGTGACGGCAGCGGGAAGATAACTGCTGACGAGCTTGCATCGGTCTACGGGACCATCGGCTATGAGGTCGTATGCGGCATTTCAAAAAGGGTGCCGAGGATATACATTGACTGAAATAAATGGGTAAATTGCCCTGAAATATTAAGGAGTAAAAACATGGACGTTATTGAACTTACAAGAGAACTGGGAAAGGCTATACAGCAGGACGACCGGTTCATCGCTTATACCCTCGCAAAGCAGGTGAACGACAACGACAAGGAGCTCAACGAGGACATCGAGAGATTCACTAAGCTCCGCCTTGACCTCACCAATGCCATGAGCTGCGAGGACAAGGATACCGACCTCATCAAGCAGCTTGATGAGGACATCAAGTCGACTTACCAGAAGATAATGAAGAATAAGAACATGATAGTTTTTCAGGCTGCACAGAAGGCTCTTGAGGACCTTGTGAGCAATATCAACCAGATAATCTCAATGTGCGCCAACGGCGAAGACCCTGAGACCTGCCAGCCATCATCCGGCTGTACAGGAAGCTGTTCTACCTGCGGAGGCTGCGGCTGATGAACGTTGACAGGAGCAAAATTTCGCCCATGATGCAGCAGTATTTCGAGGTCAAGGATAAGTACCCCGAATGCGTGCTGTTCTTTCGT
>CAMOXW010000163.1 GCA_946629405.1 uncultured Ruminococcus sp. | reverse complement strand
CATAGCTGCCTCCTTGGCTGCTGCCCGGAAAGCTCAGCACTCCGGCGTTCACCGGGAAATCGAAATAGGTATCCGGATAAGGCTCACCGGCAAGCGTGAAATGCCACCATTCCTCGTCAAGCGGAAGAAAGCCTCCCGCGGTCATAGCATCGCGCAGGAGCATCCGGTTGGCGTGCTGTGGTCCGGTTATCCCGGTAAAATCGGGACGGCTCACCTCTCCGAAAAAATCAAAACTTCCTCCCATATCAGCCTCCGCACTGCTCTCAGTATGCACAATGGTCAGATCAACCGTACTGCCGCGGCTGTGAGATGAGCGCTCCGCTATATATCCGAGCGGGAAAAGAGTGC
This sequence comes from uncultured Ruminococcus sp., assembly GCA_946629405.1. The sequence continues at coordinate 6,385 of CAMOXW010000163.1, read as the reverse complement.
TCTTGTCAAGGCCGGGGTAGAACTGCTCCTTCATACGGATATCCGTGGGGTCCTTAGCCCAGCGGACGAAATGCCTGACCGCACGCTGAGGGCGGTAGGCGTCAAAGATCTTCAGACGGAAGCCCTTTTCGGCAAGGCTCCTTCCGACCTCCGAAAGCGCGGCCGCCGCCTCCTGAGTAAGTATCGCGGCAGGCTGTTCATAGCCGTCAATGCGCTCTCCCACGAAGTTATAGCTGGTAAAATAGCGTATATCCAGCATTATCCCGGGCATAACGCTCCCGAGCAGCACAAAATTCTCCGGTGCAAAGCAGTCCATTCTCTCCCTCCTTTTCTTCATTATACCATCTCCCTGCCATTATGTCAATTATCAGTAATCAGTTAAAAGATCACTGCAAACTACTCACTACTTACTACTTGATTTATCGTCAGCGGTGTGGTATAATTGTAGTAGCTGAATATGCGAACAGGAGGTCACAATGAAATACACACAGGGTAAATACATAATAACCGAAAAAACAGCAATAGCCCGCGAGATATACAGCTTCACGGTTGCCTGTCCCGAGGTCGCTGCCGCTGCACAGCCGGGTCAGTTCGTACATATAAGGGCTGAAGGCTTCACTCTCCGCCGCCCGATATCAATCTGCGGCATTGACAGGGACAAGGGTACACTCCGCATCGTCTTTGAGATACGCGGCGAGGGTACTTCCGCTATAGCAAGGCTGAATACCGGCGACCTTATTGATATGCTCGCTCCTCTCGGACACGGCTTCACTATCCTGCCTGAGGCAGAAAAGGTCATCCTCATCGGCGGCGGGATCGGCACTCCCCCCATGCTCCCGCTTGCAAAGATCTACGGTAAAAGAGCTGCTGCTATCTCCGGCTTCCGGAGTGCCTCCGCGGTCATTCTTCAGGAGGACTTCCGTAAAACAGGCGCGGAAACTATCCTCTGCACCGATGACGGCTCTGCCGGCATCCACGGCTTCGTGACCGAGCCGCTCAGGGAGCTTCTGCAGAAGGGCGGGATCGATGCTGTATATGCCTGCGGTCCTATGCCTATGCTAAAAAATGTCTCCGCTATATGCCGGGAAAACGCTGTATACTGCGAAATCTCACTTGAGGAAAGAATGGCGTGCGGCATCGGTGCTTGTCTGGGCTGCGCTTGCAGGACACTAAGAAATGATGAGGAATACTTCGCACACGTCTGCAAGGACGGCCCTGTATTCAAGGCTGAGGAGGTGCTCTGGTAATGGCTGATATGTCTGTAAAGGTCTGCGGCGTGGACTTCAAAAACCCGATCATCCCCGCGTCCGGAGTGTTCGGCTACGGCAGGGAATATGAGGAGCTTTTCCCGCTTGAAAAGCTCGGAGGTATCGCTACAAAGGGAACTACCCTGCACCTACGCACAGGAAATCCTGCTCCGAGAATTGCCGAAACACCGGCAGGTATGCTCAATTCAGTCGGTCTCCAGAACCCCGGTATCGACCACTTCATCGAAACTGAGCTTCCCTACCTGCTCAGCAAGGACCTTGTAGTTCTTGCGAACATTGCCGGTTCAACTCCCGAGGAATGTGCTCAGGTAGCTGAAAAGCTTGAAGCCACCGACGTCCACATGATCGAGCTGAATATCTCCTGTCCCAACGTAAAGCAAGGCGGTGCGGCATTCGGCACAAGCTGCGAAATGGCTGCTGAGGTGACCCGTCAGGTGCGAAAAGTCACAAAGAAACCGCTTGTAGTGAAGCTTTCGCCGAACGTTACGAGCATCGCTGACATCGCAAAGTCAGTTGAGGCTGCCGGCGCGGATGCTGTTTCACTTATAAACACACTCCTCGGTATGAGGATAGACATAAACACCGGACGTCCGATCCTCCGCAATAATGTGGGCGGAATGAGCGGTCCGGCAGTATTCCCGATAGCAGTCCGCATGGTATGGCAGGTCGCAAATGCTGTGAAGATACCTGTTATAGGCATGGGAGGAGTTTCCTCCGGGCGCGATGCAGTCGAGCTTATGATGGCAGGCGCAAGTGCGGTCCAGGTAGGTGCGGCTATATTCACTGATCCATATGCACCGGTACGCATAGCCGCGGAGATGAACGAATTCCTCGACAGCAAGGGTATTGCCTCTGTCCGAGATATAATCGGCACTGTGAAGCCGTGGTAAGCGGTGAGCCACCGCGGGCTTCCACGCTGCCGCTCGCAAGCTCGCTCTGTTCATGCGGAGCGGAAGTCTGCTTTCGCTCACGGCAGCTAACTTTAAATCCGTCCCCGCAAGGGGACACCTCAACTATTCACTAATCACTTCTGCCAGTGAAACGGCGAGGGCGCCGTTCCCTACAACTAACGGCGGAACGGCAAAGGAGGGGTGCTCTTGATAATTATGTCTGTTGATTTCGGCGATTCGCGCACAGGCATTGCTGTATGCGGAAAAAGCGAAATGATCGCCTCGCCGGTAACTGTCATAAACGAAAAAGACTTCAATGAATGTATAAAAAAGACCGCCGCTCTTGCGAAGGAGCAGCGGGCTCAGGAGGTAGTCGTGGGCTACCCGAAAAATATGAACGGAACAGTCGGCGAAAGAGCTGAAAAATGCCAGCTTTTCGCGGACGAGCTTGCAAAGCTCATCGACTGTCCCGTAAAGCTCTGGGATGAGCGCTGCACGACCGTTTCGGCGCATAGCTACCTGAATGTGACCAACACAAGAGGTAAGAAACGCAAAGCCGTCGTTGACGCGGTCGCGGCGACTATCATCCTTGAGAGCTATCTTGAATTCAGGCGGAATACCGGAGTTCCGGTCACATGACCACCGATCTCAGGTCACTGAGAAGGTGTCCTGCCGCCTTCAGCGTCTTGTTCGCATCACGCTTGATGCTCATTTTCTGCAACGGACCGGCTGACGAAAATGCGTAATAGGCAAAGCCTACAGCTGCACCTGCTGCCGCGCCCTTTGCAATTGACTTTATATCCATAGCCGTCGCTCCATGTTCTTTATTCAGGCAGTTACCTGCCGTATCTATTGTGTGCAGAGCGAGCGGCATTATTCAGGGTGAAACTAAATGGCTGATCTTAACATTGTGCTCGTCGAACCTCAGATACCCCAGAATACCGGGAATATCTCCCGCACCTGCGCTGTTACCGGCGCAAGGCTGCACCTTGTCAGGCCGCTCGGATTCGAGGTAAGCGACAAGCATCTCAAACGTGCCGGGCTCGACTACTGGGACAAGCTCGACATCACCTACTATGACAGTCTCAGCGATTTCTTCGGCAGAAATCCAGGAGGAAATTTTTTCTATTTCACTACAAAGGGCAGACGTGTACACAGCGAGGTCAGCTATCCCGACAGCTCCTACCTCATTTTCGGACGCGAGGACAAGGGCTTGCCCGAGGAGCTCCTCCGCGATAATCCGGAAAGCTGCGTCCGTATCCCTATGAGGAACGAGCTGAGGAGCCTCAACCTCTCAAATTCCGTCGCTATAGCGGCCTATGAAGCGCTCCGGCAATGGGACTACCCCGACCTCTCACGCGAGGGAAAGCTCACAAAATATATCTGGTAAAGGAGAATCACTATGTCCAAAATAATGATAATGACCGACAGCTGCTGCGATCTTTCTAAGGAAACTATCGAGGAGCTCGGAATAAAGGTACTCCCCTTCGAGCTCAGCATAGGCGGCGAGACCTTCCGCGAAATATTCGACAAGTCCACTCAGGAGGTCTATGAGCTCATGGACAAGACCGACGAGATACCCAAGCACTCCCAGATCTCGCCTGTCACCTTCGAGGAGACCTACAAGGAGCTCTATGAGCAGGGATATACTGATATAATCTGCGTTTCTATCAACTCCAACGGCTCGGGAACCTTCAACAACGCTGTCATGGCGAAGAACGACTTTTTTGAGAATAACCCGGATGCAAAGGGAAAGATGCGGATCTTCAACCTTGACTCAAAGTGCTACACCATATTCTACGGCTACCCGATCATCGAGTCAGTCAAGAAGATACGCAAGGGGGCTGAGGCAGAAGAAATAGTCGCATATCTCGAGGACTGGTTCAATGTATGCGGTATCTATGCCGTTCCCTACAATCTTAAATATGCCAGAAAATCCGGACGTATTTCCGCTGCAAAGGCTTTCGCGGGCGAGCTGCTCGGTCTCAAGCCGGTCATTCTCTTTGCTGACGGCACGACCGAGACCGTTGACAAGATAAGGGGCGAGAAGAATATCGTTCCAAAACTCGCGGACATCGCAGAGAAGAATATGACTCCCCAGACGCCGTACATAATGATACACGGCAAGGACAACACCCTCGCCAAGGAAATAGAGAAGGAGCTCATCAAGCGCACCGGCAGAAAGGCTGAGATGTACGCTTCCATAGGCGCGGTAGTTTCGGCTAATATCGGTCCGAACATTGTTGCCGTGCTTGTAAGAAGAAAGAATAAGTAAGAGAAAGGGACGCTCAGGCGTCCCTTTTTTGTTTATGACTGCGGTTACTGCATCTTGTAGGAATTTATCATCTTCTGCACCATGCGACCACCGATCGAGCCTGCCTCACGGGAGGTAAGGTCGCCGTTATAACCGTTCTTGAGGTTCACGCCAAGCTCAGAAGCTGACTCCATCTTGAATCTCTCGAGGGCCTCTCTGCCCTTCTGTGTCATTTCGCCGCTGTTGTTACCGTTGCTGTTTGCCATTTTAATTATCTCCTTTGAATTGATTTTGATGCCGTGATAGTATTATTGCACAGTGGTGCTGAGATATTTAAGGAAATAATTGATAATTTTATCCCAGTCCGACTGTTTTCACCGTACAAACACACGGCTTTCACATAGATTTCACGATAAAGTTGTAGGATATGTACATATATGTTTATTTCTGTTGAAAAATCATAAAAAGGGTGATTTTATGATCTGTAAATACTGTGGGAGAAGCTGCCCTGATGCTGCAAGATTCTGCGCCGGATGCGGTAAGACATTTGAAAATGCAGCTCCGGGACAGTCCTCCTCACTCTCGCACAGACTTGAGAAGCCTAAACCGCTTCCTCCACTGAAAAAGACATCAGGCACCAGCGCTTCACTCTATGAACCGACACAACGATATTCACCGCAGCCAGAGCCTGAGATATTTGCTCCCCCGCAGGAGAGTTCCCCGGACTACAGTCGATCAGGCGCTTATCCGCAGGGAGGCAGCTCCTCAGTCACGCCCCGGAACAGCTACGGCTATCCGCCTTCGGGCAATCCGGCCGCAAGATCTGCACAGCATAATTACTACGATGAGACAATGGATCCGCGCCCGTCAGGCTACGGCTACTCAGAAGCCCCCTACATCCCGCCGGCTTCCCGGAGCTATCCGCCTCCGGCAGATTACGGTGCTCCGGACAGATACGCCCCGCCTCCAGGATATGGAACTCCTCCGGGCTACGGTACGCGGCCGGTCGTGAATAATTATATGTACGCTCCGCCCTACAATGGCAGGCGCTACACAAGTGTTTCTCAGGTGCCGCCTACGCCTATGTTCTGGATATCGCTGCTGTTTACGCTTCTGGCGTTCATCGGCATTTTTACGCCGTGGATAACTGGAAAAGTGAAACTAACCGGTCTATCATACAGTGAAAGCTTTAAATATTACGAAGCTTTTAAAGACGAGTATAACGATGAGGACGAAGTTGAAAAATATAAGGGGACAAAGATCGAGAAAAAGGCTAAAACTGATAATATCTGCTCGAATATCATAAAATGGGTCGGGTTTGCCGGATTTGCTTCTCTGCTACTCACGCTTATATTCGCAGCAGCTTTCAGGAACTATCTTGCCGGTACTAACGCGATGTCCTTCTTCTTCTTTGCAGCAGCGTTGGTTGCAGCATTTATAGACTGCTCCGTCGTAAAGGATATGACGGAATATGAAATAGAACGTGAAGTTGGCTCTTTGGCTGCCAGCCTTGTTGATATATCAGCATACCCCAGCTTCGGCATCTACATTCCCCTCGGATGCACGCTTATTGCTTCGATCTGTGCAAGTGTTGACACAAGGGAAAGGCGTCACCTTCTTGGCATGAACAGATAAATTTTGAAAGGTGGTTTTCACTATGTATTGTAAAAAATGCGGTGCTCAGAATCAGGATACAGCCAAATTCTGCTGCAAGTGCGGCGAACCTCTGAGCAAACCGGCTGCTCCCGTACAGCCTCCCCAGAACAGCTTTGCCCCCCCTCCTGCTGCGCCATTCGGACAGCCGGGAAATGACTACAGCGCACCTCAGGCTCCGCAGTACAGCGCGCCTCAGGCTCCGCAGTACAGCGCTCCCCAGAACAACAGCTACGCTCCGCCTCCGACAGCGCCCTACGGAGCGCCTGACCCATACGCTCCCCCGCAGAACGCCTATGCTCCGCCAGCGGGCGGCTATG
>CAMOXW010000162.1 GCA_946629405.1 uncultured Ruminococcus sp. | reverse complement strand
GTTGCGAACTTCTGCATAAACTTATCAAGCTTTACAGGGTTGTCGACTGCGTCCTTATCAACGAACTTGTCAGTTATCTTGTTTGTCTCATCAACGGTGGCGTTGATAGTTTCCTTGAGTGGTTCGATCTGCTTGATCTTCGACTCATAATCCTTCTTGGTTTCTTCAAGTGTGTCGAGCCTGTCGCTGTCATTCTTGATCGTTTGATTCTTTGGCTTGATGAGCGCAAAATAACCCGCAACAAATATTGCTATTGCAAGGACAATTCCAAGAATGACCTTATCTCTGTATGTAAGTTTCATCGTAATCTACCTCCAATCATTCTGCAGCAGCTTCTTCGGGAACATAAGCGCTCTCTCTGCCGTTGAGCTGAACAGTAACCGCAAATTTCACCTGATCCTTAGCCTTCGGGTCATCAGGATCATTTGCCTTTTCAACTGTATATCCGCCGTATGTAGCAGAGCCGATGAGTGTAGTCGAGCTTCCTTCGAGCTTCTTGGCGAGAAGGCTGTTGATCAGTTCTGACGGGAATTCCTGGATCATCTTATACTTGCCGTCCTTCTCCTCAGCGTCAACATAGAAGTTGAGGTTGATAGTACCGTTGGAGTAGCCATCGTACTCAACAAAGCCCTTTTCAATATCGTACTTCTTTGCTGTATCATTAGCAACTTCACGGATAGCATCGAACTTAGCGCCGTTGATAACAGGCTGTGAGCGATACGCAGCATGGAGGTTATCCATATTTGTCTTATATGTATCAACCATAGCCTTGATATCCACAAGACGCTTCTGGACGTCGAGCTGATGGAGTGTCTCAGGGCTGTTGATGAAGGTCTCCGTCTTGGAGATATCGTCCTTGACGTTCTTTGCCTTAACGCTGCGGGCGATGAACCATCCGCCTGTAATGATGAGAGAGAGCGCAACTGCGCCGATGAAGATGAGGTTTCCGGCACTGTCGTCCTTGATCTTGTTCTTAACAGCGGTACCGAGGTCAGTCTCAAGGAGGTTGATCTTCTCAGTGTCCTTGTTACGCTTGAACATAGCGCCGATGGCGTTTGCGTAGAGGGAGAATTCAAGGTTCTCATGGCCGTGGATCTGCGGAGGAACGTTGATAAGGCTGGTCTTGAGGTCGAGTTTCTCGAGCTCATCAGTAAGTCTTACATAATCGTGTGTATCGCCGTAGAAGATAACGTTCTCGATAGTCTCACCGGTATTGCGGCTTCTGTGAAACTGGAGCATACGGAAGATGTTCTCGTTTACTGCCTCGAAAACGTAGTCCTCTGAGTAGCCGTAGTCAGCAGCGTCGATAGAAGCGAAACGTGAGAATGAAAGCTGTCCCTGCTCATAGAGGTTGAGTGAGATGAAGTTGTTGTCGATCTGAACTGCAAGGAGGGGCATCTTGGACTTGATCTTGGTATCAGCAAGAAGAACCTTTGTGATACAGTTGCATCCGATCATGACAGACTTGAGAGAGATACCGAGGTACTTGAACACCTCTCTGTAGCTGTTGATGATCTCATTGGGGCAGGCTGTAGCGAGGATCTTGTAAGCTGGCTCTGCGTTCTCCTCAGTCTTCTCAGCCTCACCTACAACGATGTAGGATACGGCATAAGAATCATCGAGGTTGAGCTCAGCCTGCATCTGAGCCTTAACAGTCTTCTGGAGGTCCTGGGGCTTGCCCTTGGCAACGGTCATTTCCTTGAAGATCGTGAGGTTGGAGGAAATCGAAACGATAGCCTCCTTATCGGGCATCTTGTTCTTCTTGATGACGCCGTTAATAAGAGTAGCAACGTTAGGGACGTCCTTAACGTGGCCGTTTACGATAAGTTCTTCATCAACGTTAAGGGTAGCAGCGGAGCTGATTCTGATCTTGCCGTTGCTCTCTGTTCCCTTAACGACGCGTATATTTCTATCGGTAATATCAAATGAAAGCATTTATTCTTTCCACCTTTCCGTATTATTCGTTCTCGATGCTCTCGAATGAGCCATAGAGTGCAGGGTAAACGCCGGCAACAACAAGACCGATGATGACAGCCATGAAGATAAGCATAACAGGCTCGATCATACCAACAAGTCGCTGAACGGCAGACTGGGATTCTTCTTCGTAGTATTCAGAAGTCTTTTCGAGGATGGAGTCAAGCGCACCAGACTCCTCGCCGACGTAGATTACTGAGCAGAACATAGGCTCGAATATCTCGGTTCTTGTAATAGCAGCCGAGAGTGTCTCACCCTGTTTTACCTCGTCAACGACCTCTTCAAACTTTTCGTCAACATAGAGATTGCCGAGAACTGATGAAGCTCTTTCGAGGCATTCAACCATAGGTATACCGCTGGAATAAAGCGATGAAAGGGTACGCGCGAAGCGGCCTGTATAGATCTTTGTAACAAGCGGTCCGAAGCCTGGTCCCTTGATGATCAGTCTGTCTATCTTCAGGCGTAACTTAGGAACCTTCAGCGCGTAGGTTATTCCGAAGAACAATGCGACCACGATAATAACGAGTATGTACCATTTTGTCTTGAGGAAGTCACTGATAGCAGCAAGTCCCTTTGTGAGGGTAGGCATCTTTGATTTGTCCTCATACATATCAATGAAGGTCGGCATGATGAACGTGAACATGAATATCGTGATGACAACGCAGAGTACAGCGAGGATCATCGGGTAAGTCATAGCGCTCTTGATGATGTTGTGGAGCTTGTTCTCATCGTTGTAATGTGTAGCCATACGCTGCATAACAACGTCGAGCGAACCGCTCGATTCGCCGGCTCCGACCATCGAGATGAGGAAGTCGGGGAAAGAACCCGCGTGTGCTTCGAGAGAAGCGGAGAAGGATTCACCCTTCTGAACGTTCTCATAGATGTCCTGCCAGATAGCCCTGGCCTTTTCTTTTTCCTGCTCTTTCGTCAGGATGTCGATTGCCTTTACAAGTGTCAGACCCGAAGTAAGCATCGCGCTGAGCTGACGGCAGCAGAACGCAAGCTCTTTGGTATTGAACTTGTACAACGACTTTGAATTGTCTGAATCGCTTTCCCTGTAATCTTTAACGTACAAGCCTTTTTCCTTTATTTTTTTAAGGAATTCCTGCTCGCTGTCCGCATTGATCACGCCCTTGACCTGCTTATTTCTGGCGTCCTGAGCAACATAGGAAAAACTCCTCATGAAACCACCTCCATAAATTATTGCTTTTCTGAGCATATTCCTACTGTCTTAGATAATAACAATTATAGCATTTTAATAGTTACTTTTCAATCGTTTTTTTGACACAAATAATCAGCCGTTTTTTATCAATATTCGCCAACTTTTATACTTGAAGTAATATAGGCGGACATAAACGGCACATATTCTACAAAAATCAAATTGCAAGACAGCACAAGTGAAGCATTGACCTCCCAATGCCGCACATTGTTGAACTTATACAAATATTATACCACATACTCAAATGAATTGCAACAGAAAAAGGCTGTTTTTTTCCGTTTTTTTATAGAATTGTTAAGTCCGGCAAAGCACTTAACTTGAATTTAGTTATTTTGACTGTTGAAAATCCAGCTATCAGGGTCAGTTTAGTGCTTTTCAGTTCAAAACTGACCGTCAGACAGCTTTGAAAAGCTGCGATTCGCTTCGGATAAGCGCAGGTATACTATTTATAATATAAGGCAGGCGGTGCAGGATTGCCCGCACCGCCTTCAGTTCACGCGAGATTTATACCGAAACGCTTCATCCAACAGTCAAGCTGTATAAAAAACGCTATTGTCTGCGGAAGATTCATGAGCTGTCCGTACCACTGAACGTGCTCCTCATGCCTCAACAGCTTTTCAAGCTCCTCTCGCCGAACAAGTCCGGTAAGCGGCGTATCATCGGCTATTATCCCGCGCAGCTTCTCCGTAACGGCCGCAAGGAATTCCGGGTCATGTGTCTTTGGATACGGGCTTTTCTTGCGCCAAAGCACCTTCTCCGGCAGCCAATCCTTCATCGCCTCGCGCAGCAAGCCCTTCTCCCTGCCCTGCCAGTCCTTATACTCCCACTTCACGTTGTACAGGTACTCCGCTATCCTGTAATCGCAGAACGGTACACGAACCTCCAGACCGCTGTACATCGACATTCTGTCCTTGCGGTCAAGAAGTGTCTGCATGAACCAGTCGAAGTTGAGCTGTGTCATTTCCCGCATACGGCTGTCCGTTGCACCGTCAGACGGAAGCTTTTCCGCACTGTCGGCAGTACGTCTGTAAGCGCTGTAAACATAGTTCTCCGCGTCGATCTGCTCCGCATACTCCGGTACAAGAAAACGCTTGCGGTAAGCCGTGCTCTGCGCCCACGGGAAACCGTCCGTCATGCGTATATCCTTGTCCCTGTACCACGGATAGCCGCCGAATATTTCGTCCGCGCACTCCCCGGAAAGCGCGACAGTTCCGTATTTTTTGATGTCACGGCAGAACAGCAGCAGTGAAGCGTCAACGTCTGCCATTCCCGGAAGCCCCCGCGCCGCGACCGCTTCATCAAGAGCCTCCACAAGCTCCGGAGTTTCTACCACTGTCCAGTGATGCTCAGTTCCGAGGTACTCAGCCATGCAGCGGATATATTCCGGGTCGCTGTCGGGCTGGAAATGGCTTTTTGTGAAATATTTGTCATTGTGAAGATAATCTACCGAAAAGGTGTGGAGCTCCCTGCCCTGCTTTTTGAATTCAGCCGCAGCAATCGACGATATAAGGCTCGAATCAAGTCCTCCCGACAGGAACGTACACACCGGCACATCTGAAACAAGCTGCCTGCGGACAGAGTCCAGAACAAGCTCCCGGACGTGCTCTGCGGTCTGCTCAAAGGTCTCGTCAAGCTCATAAGCCCGCAGTCTCCAGTATTTCCACAAATCCAGCCCCTCTGCGGTGTAGTACCCGCAGCACCCCGGCATTACCTCCTTTACACCGCGGATAACTCCGCAGCCCGGAGTTCTTCCCGGCGCCATAAGTATAAGCTCCGCCGCACCGTCCCGGTCTATCTCATGCGGGACGTCCGGATGCTCCAGAATTGCCGGCAGCTCCGAAGCAAATATCAGCTTGTCTTTTAATTCCACATAAAACAGCGGCTTAACACCTATCCGGTCGCGCGCAAGAAATACTCTGCGAGCCTCCTGATCGTATATTGCAAAGGCGAAGATGCCGTTGAATCGCTCCACACACTTCTCGCCCCATTTCATGTAGCTGCGGAGGACGACCTCGGTGTCGGAACGAGTGTCAAAGGGGCGCTCGCGTTCAAGCTCCTCGCGGAGTTCCTGAGTATTGTAGAGCTCACCGTTATAAACGATCATAAAGGTGCCTTCCTCACCGGCAAAGGTCATCGGCTGCCTGCCGCCCTCTATGTCGATCACAGCAAGCCGGGTATGGACAAGGGCTGCCTCGCGGGTAATGACTATCCCTCGCTGATCGGGTCCGCGCCTCAGAAGCGCCCTCTGCATTTTTTCGTATACCCTCATGTCACCGCGCATATCCTCGGTAAAGCTTATAGCTCCTGCAATTCCGCACATAGTTTACTCCACCGCTTTCCGGCATACGGCACGCCGAGATAATACGGTATATTATATGCAGCCGTGCGGGGGAATGATACAGTCAGGACCAAACTTGTTCTCTCATTTTTTGTCAGCTGAAGCAGACCGGAACCTTTCAGAGAGCATCCTTCAGGACGGGATAAAGAGAGACTGCTTCTGCACAATAACGCCATTCTAAAAAAGTAAATTCTGTTGCTCCTTATCTTCCAGGCTATGCAGTTGACAATTCATCACTTGTATGGTATAATATAAATGAATCAACTACAGGGAGCACCTGCGCCCGTATCATGCCTGCAAGGGCAAGAAAGGAAATGATATGTTTCACGAGAAATCATGCGGTGCGATCGTTTACCGCAAATTTCACGGGAATACAGAGATATTGCTGATAAAACACATCAACAGCGGACATTGGTCGTTCCCGAAGGGACACGTCGAAGCCGGCGAGACCGAGGTCGAGACCGCGCGGCGTGAGATCATGGAGGAGACCTCGATCGACGTCATTATCGACCCGACGTTCCGTGAAACAGTAACGTATTCCCCGAAAAAGGATACCATAAAGGTCGTCGTGTATTTCCTTGCAAAAGCCAGAAATGTTAATTTTATCCCCCAGGAGGACGAAATAGCCGAGATCAGGTGGGTGGACATCTCCTATGCCTCGAATATACTCTCCTACGAAAACGACAGAACGATCGTATCCAAGGCAAAAACCGCTATAAAGGACGCTTATTGAGCAACTCGCCGCAGACAGATATGCCTGCGGCATTGTTTTCGGAAAACAATTAGCACTCTCCAGGCGAGAGTGCTAATTTTCATCATCTTTTCACATAATGTTGATATTTCTGTCATGTTCCGGCTGTATCATATAATCAACATCAAGGAGATGATACCAATGGAATATCTGAAAAGAATAATCCGCTTCTGAAAACACATAATATTGAAGGAATTACCGCATATCCCGCGGATATCAAGGAGGAATCATCTATGTATGGACTTACACCTATGGGAAGGAACAGATTTGACCTGTTCAATATTTTCAACGACTTCGACAAAGACTTCTTCGGCGCTTCAATGCCCGTGAATACCTGCCGGACTGATATAAGAGATGCCGGTGACAAGTACGTCATGGAGGCCGAGCTTCCGGGATTCGAGAAGGAGGATATCACTCTCGATATCAACGGCTCATATCTCGTCATTTCCGCCGAGCATAAGACCGAGAACGAGCAAAAGGACGATAATGGCAGCTACATCCGCCGCGAGCGCTCCTACGGCTCATACCAGCGAAGCTTCGATATTTCGGATGTCAACGCCGACGCCATAAGCGCAGAGTATAAAAACGGCATCCTCACTATCGACCTCCCCAAGAGAAAATATGAAGAACCAGCTTCAAAGAGGCTTGAAATAAAGTAACAAATATTATTACAACCGAATTATGCAAGGCGATACCTGCATCGTTCCGCATAAAGCTAAAGGGCGCACGATCGTGCGCCCTTGATTTTATTCCATAGCAATATCGCAGAACTTTCCGCGAATAGCCTTTATAAGCTCAGTCGGAGAGAGCTTTATCTGTGTACCGATACGTCCGCCGCTTATGAAGAACTCAGGCAGAGCCTCTGCGGAATCGTGAATGACTGTCATGAACTGTTTTTTCATACCGATAGGGGTACAGCCTCCGCGCACATAGCCTGTGACGGCGGTGATATCCTTCACATGGAGCAGTTCGACCGACTTCTCGCCCACGCTTTTTGCAGCTTTTTTCAGGTCAAGCTCCATTGCGACTGGCAGTAAAAAGCAGTAATAGCTCCCGGACTTGCCGTGTGCCACAAGTGTCTTGAAGGTCTGCTCTGGAGGCTGACCAAGAGCCTCTGCGGTATGCAAGCCGTCGATGAATTCCTCACATTCATACGTCTGCACGGTATAACTTATCTTAGATTTGTCGAGAAAGCGCATAGCGTTAGTTTTAAGTTCTTTTCCCATGATCCACCTCATCCGGAATTGTGCTTGCTGTAAATACAGCCGCAGTAGTTCTGGCGGTAAAGGCTGTACTGCCGTGAAAGCTCGATAGAATGCTTATAGCCGTCATGCTTCTTGAAATCCGAAAAAAGATACGGAATACCGCACTCCGCAGACACATCCGCACCACACTCATTGATGAACCCGCAGTCCTTGTGGGGACTTATCGTGAGAGTCGTCGTGAAGTAATCGCAGCCAAGCTCTGCCGCCTTTGCACCAGCCATTTTCAACCGGAAGCCTATACATCTCCGACAGCGCTCACCGCGCTCCGGAAGTTCCTCCAGCCCCTTTGCAAGCTCAAAAAATGGTGCCGGGTCGTATGGTTCCTCGATGATATGTATGTCAAGCCCCATTTCTTTCACAAGCCTTTTCAGCTCGCTCAGGCGGAAGTCAAACTCACTTTCCGGCGAAATATTGGGATTGCAGAAGTACAGCACCGTATTGAAGCGCTCGCTGACCACCGTGAGCGTATGGCTGCTGCACGGAGCACAGCAGGCGTGCAGAAGAAGTCCCGGACGTTCGCCGGAGCGTTCAAGCTCTGCAAGCTTTTCGTCGAATATTCTCCCGTAGTTGAGTTTCTCCATTATTTGTCCTCGAGGTTCTTGAGAGCCTTGAGCTCATCTCGGTTGACCCTTATCTCGGCGTCCTTGAGGAGCTTTACCTCGCTCCTGTCAAGGGTCACGGGCACCTCGGACTTGTCGGTCTTGACACGGAGCTTGCCGGTGATAAGATTTGCATCCTCGACCCTTCCGCGGTCACCGTCGGGAGTAACTACTATCGCGCCGACCTTCGGGGTGATCTTCAGGAGAGCTTCATAGGCATTCTGCTCGTTTTTGAGGCAGCACATGAGCCTTCCGCAGGTACCGGATATCTTCGTCGGGTTGAGCGAAAGCCCCTGCTCTTTAGCCATTTTTATCGACACCGGCTGGAAGTCGCCCATGTAGCCCTTGCAGCAGAATTCGCGGCCGCATATGCCAAGTCCGCCGAGTATCTTAGCCTCATCGCGCACACCTATCTGCCTGAGCTCTATCCTTGTACGGAACACCGCAGCAAGATCCTTGACGAGCTCGCGGAAATCAACACGGTTTTCAGCTGTGAAATAGAACAGCAGCTTGTTATTGTCGAAGGTACACTCGACCTCAACAAGGTTCATTTTCAGTCCGCGCGCAGCTATCTTTTCCTCGCATATCCGGAAAGCATCCTTTTCGCGCAGCTTGTTCTTTTCCACCGTTTTCATATCGGCAGGAGTTGCGAGCCGGATTATCGGCTTCAGCGGAGCGTTTATCTGGTTGTCATTTATCTCCCTGTTGGCAATAACGACCTCGCCGCACTCCACGCCCCTGACGGTCTCAACAATAGCGTGATCGCCGACCTGAGCCTTTATGCCCTCCGGCGAAAAGTAATATATTTTTCCTACGCTTTTGAAGCGCACACCTACAATCTCTTTCATAAAATTCTCCAGTAATCAGTATTAACTTGTGACCTCTGCGATCTCCGCGCAAAGAGCGGTCAGCACGAGCGGGATGTTCACGTTTGCTTCGATAGCCTCACGAGCGCGTTCGATATGCCTGTGGATGCGTACAGCCTGACTTGCGGTGAGAAGTCCTGCGAGGCTTTCCGCGGTGCTCCGGCAGCAGCCTATGGTCTTTGCGTCCCTGTCCTCACCGAGAACAGCAGCGTCCCTTATAAGCTTATCGAGCTGTGAAAGCACAGCGTTCACATCGTTTCGCTCCCTGCCCGCAGAATTGAAGGCAACATTGAGCGAATACTCGTCTT
This sequence comes from uncultured Ruminococcus sp., assembly GCA_946629405.1. Next base: position 9,198 of record CAMOXW010000162.1, on the reverse strand, counting down.
TTCTTATTATACTATCCGCAACGGATTTTGTCAAATCCACCTGTTTCCTTACGTTATCATCGACAAGATAGCTGCGGCACATACCGATATTTCCGTGGAAGCACCCGACTGCGCGCGCGATATCCTGCTTCTGGAAACCGTCTGCTTCAAGGGCAGCGCGGGCTTCATCCTCAGTGCATGGGGAGGTCCCGAAGCATATGCACCGCGAGATTATAGTCGGCAGGAAGACAGCCTTTGACTCTGCCGTAAAGATGAAATATGCATAATCCGGAGGCTCCTCGACTATTTTGAGAAGTGCGTTCTGGGTACGAGGGTCGATATTGCGGCAGTCGGGAAAGATATATATCTTTTTGCCGGTATTGTTATTTGGTTTGATAAAAGCGTCACTGATTATGCCTCTTGCTGTATCGACCGAATAGCCGCCGAGCTTTCCTGTGCGTTCGGCATACATAACATCAGGGTGGGCTCCGTGCTCAACATTGCGGCAGGCCGCACAGCATCCGCATGGTCCCTCGTCAGTCGGGTGCTCACATAGGAGAAGCTGGGTATAGTATGAGGCGGCAAGCTTTCTGCCGCTGCCCTGTTCGCCGTAGATCAGCATAGAGTGGGCAGTCCGCCCACTTCTTACCATGCTCCTGAACGTGGAGAGGACATGGTTGTTTCCGTATATTTTTTTCATATTCACCGACCTCCTTCCGGTGCGGGATGATCGTCCTTATTATTTTACCACATTTACAGTGAGAATTCCATACCTTTTGAAAATATTTATGCAGCTCCGGTCAATGACCTCACCGCTCGCAGCTATCGGTATTGCCGGCGGACACGGCACGCTCACCGCGCCGCATATCCTTCCCTCAGCCTCGTCTACCGGGATGTCCTCGCACTCTGCAAAGACAGCCTCGCGTATGGACATTGCGCGCTCAGGGAGCGTGATGTGAAGCCTTTCGTGAAGCGGAACCGTTTTTTTTGCCTTTTCAAGAGCTGCTTCAAGCGCCTGTGTAAGTCTGCGGCAGTCCTCCGGGGTATTTGCCGGCGACATGAGAAGTATAAGCAGAGCGCTGTCTGAATATTCACATTCGCAGCCGTTTTTCCGCAGAAGCTCCGCGAGCTCGCTGCCGTTATAGCCGCTCTCAGCCGCGCAGACTGTGATGTGAAAGGGCTCGCCAGGTGCGAAAATGAGCCTGTCTGAAAAATGGCTTCGGAATTTTTGGAGCTCGTCAAGATTTACCGCTATATCGCTCCGGATATCTTCAGCTATATACTTGCAGCAGCGGTCGAGCGATGCCATTATCAGGTAAGAAGGGCTTGTCGAGCCGAACATTCCCATCGCAGACTTGAGTTGTGCAGCGTATTCCTCCCGTGAGGTATGGAGCATTGCCGCTCCTGTCAGTGCCGGCAGCATTTTATGTGCCGAGTCGCAGCACATATCTGCTCCGAGGACAATAGGGTGCATATTTTCCGGCATAAATGCCAGATGTGCGCCGTGAGCGTTGTCAACGATGAGCCGTGCTCCGTGTCTTCGGCACACCTCCGCAAGTCCCGGGATATCAGCGATCCTTCCGGTATAATCAGGCGATGTGACGTACAGGCAGCCGGGGGCCTCGCCGGAGCCGCTGAAAGCGGCTTCAGCCGCCGCGCTTGTAAGCTCTCCTGAAAGTATGCCATCCAAGTATTCCGGAAGTATCCAGTTGACATCGATATCCGTAAGCGCGGCGGCGTTCAGGAACGCCCTGTGGGCGTTCCTGACGGCGAGGACCCTTCTCCCCTCACGTTTCATTATCGCAAGCATCGCCTGTATGCAAAGTGTTGAACCGTGAGCTGAATAGGCACAGGCGACAGAGCCATAGAGCTTTGCCATATTCCTCTCGCTCTGAGCGATTATACCGTTGGCCTCAAACAGTTCATCCGCCCCGGAAATCTCGGTAATATCCCAATACGGCGGCGGCAGGAGCGCAGCCCTGCCCTTATGGCCGGGCATATGGCAGCGCAGGGTGCCGGAGGCTGAATATTTTTCAAGAAAGTCTATTATTGGAGTATCCATGATCTTCACCTTATAAGTAGTATTGAAGTATGCGGAACATCCGCAGCCTTGCGCGGGACATCGCCGCGGAGACAGCCTGCGGAGTGACGCCGAGCTCCCTGCCTATAGTGACGATATCCATTCGCTGAAAATAGTATAGCATAATTATCTCTTTTTGTCTCGGGGTAAGCTCATTATTTATAACTTTTAACAGGACTTTTCTGAGCTTTCTGCGGGAGTCTTCCTCAGTGCTTTTACCTTCGAGGATGAGTCTGATGCCCTCGTCGGCGGCACCGGTGAAGGTGTCTGAGTAGCTTTTACGTCTTGACACTAAGCTCCCGCCTCCTTACGACAGATGACAGATGTGCGATTATCTCTTTTGTCTCACCGAGCTCAGTTTTAAGAAGACTGATACGCCTGTCGAGGTCGAGCTCTGATATCCTGTAGTCCTCACCGGCAGCTTCGAGAGCCTTCCGCATGTCAGAAAGCTCGTTGAGCCGTATCTCGAGCATAGAGAGTGCTTTTTTGTAATTATTTATCATCTTTATCATTTTCATGACCTCCTTTACGCAGGGAGAAGAATGGCGGCGGCAGCGTACCGAACTAATGTTCTATTCCTTGTAGATTTATTATAGAACATATTTTCTCGTATGTCAATAGTTCCGGAGATATATTTTTGTTTTAATTTTATAATGTGCTATTGTCCCCACAAAGAACCCCCCCTTGTCAGCCATACACTGATAACTGCTGACTCCTGAAGGAAAATTTTGCTTTTGGTAGTGACAAATGAGGAAATGTATGGTATAATGATACTATATATATTATCCCAAAAGGATGTGTTTTGAATGTCTGATAATTACGACGTTATAATAGCTGGCTGCGGTGCAGCAGGGCTTTATGCAGCAATCAACCTCCCATCAGATCTGAAAATACTAATGATCTGCAAAAAAGAACTCTCTCTTTGCAATTCCTCACTTGCACAGGGCGGCATCGCGGGAGTATACAACTCCCCCACGGACAATATCCAGTACCACCAGAACGATACCCTCATTGCCGGCAGCTTCAAAAACAACGTTGACGCGGTCCATACCCTCGTCAGTGAGGCTGCTCAGGATATCGAGCATATCATAGATCTCGGTGTCGACTTTGACAAGAATCCCGACGGTTCATACCACCGTACCCTCGAGGGCGGTCACGGTCACCACCGTATCTTCCACCACGCCGATTCGACCGGCAAGGAGATAGCTTCAAAGCTCCTCGCCTATGTCCAGACCCTCCCGAATGTCGAGATAAAGGAAAATACTCTAATGTGCGGCGTTAAACAGACCCGCACCGGATATTCCGCCTTCCTCCGCACTGAGGACGGCTCATACCGCACCTGCAACTGCCACTTCATGATACTTGCGACCGGCGGTATCGGCAGAGTTTACCAGTTCACAACAAATTCTGCTATCGCTACCGGCGACGGCATTACCTTTGCCTACGAAATGGGTGCTAAGATAAAAAATCTCAGCTATGTCCAGTTCCACCCGACAGCCTTCAACAACCGCGCTACCCGCGAGTGCTTCCTTATTTCCGAGGCTGTCCGCGGCGAAGGTGCTTATCTGCTCAACTGCCACAAAGAGCGCTTCATGCACAATTATGACGAACGTCTGGAGCTCGCCCCCCGTGACGTTGTTTCCCATGCCATAGTTCAGGAGGCAAAGAAACAGAACTCTACCGAATTCTACCTTGATATAAGCTATAAGGACAGCGAATTCCTCAAAAATCGCTTCCCGATGATCTACAAGAACCTTCTTGAACAGGGATATGATCTCACAAAGGAGCCTGTTCCGATCTATCCCTGCCAGCACTACCTCATGGGCGGCATCGACGTTGACAACAACTCTGAGACTTCCCTGCCGAACCTCTATGCCTGCGGAGAATGCTCGCATACCGGCGTTCACGGCAGCAACCGCCTCGCCAGCAATTCTCTGCTTGAGGCACTTGTTTTCTCGCGCCATGCCGCAAAGCATATCACATCAAAGCTTGCAGACGCTCCGGAGGGATTCGAGACTGCTGAGTTCGACCCGCATATCGGCGCTTCACGCATACCCAAGGGCATCCGCACCGAGACCAGAAAGATAATGCAGAGCAGCTACTTCGTCATTCCAGACAAGGCTGCCGCTGCTGAGGGACTTGTTCGTATAAACGAGATCCGCCGTGACTTGCTTGAGGGCGGATATTACGTTGACCCGGACTATGTTCTTGCAAAGTCTATCGTTACTGTCGCTTCAATTATTCTCAGTGAAGTGACTGAATAATTTTCAGGAAAGGGTGGAAAGCATGAGAATTCACGGACTTATTCTGCCTGCTGTTATCGCAGCGCTGCCGCTCAGTTACTCCCCGGTTGCCGGAGGCAAGACTGCTTCCGCCCCTTATGTCAAAGGCGACCTGAACGGTGATCTTTCGCTCGACCAGAATGACATCGTTATGTTCAACAGTTACCTTCGCGGAAAGCTCTCACTCACGGACGCTCAGTTCACTGCCGCTGACATTAACAGCGACGGCAGAACGGATATCTATGACCTGATGAGGCTGAAAAAGAATATCTACACCTACTCCGCAAAGCCGCCCGAGGGCACTTGGCTCGCATACAGCAGCTCCGGCACGGATTACTACTATTTTTCAGGCGAAAAGTGTACCGTGACCTCGCAGAAAACCGGTGCGGTTTCAAGCTATGACTGCAATATCTCCGGCAATTCCCTTACTCTGAAGAACTCGTCCGGTGAAAAGACCGGCAATATCCTCCGGACCGGCAGCAAGAGCTTCACCCTTGCACGCGCTGACGGCTCGGGGGAAAACTTCGTCTACTACGACAGCTCCGCGATAGACTACTCAAAGCTCCTCACAGGTGATTATTACGCCAAAAACGGCAGCTCCACCCGTGCATTCAACATCCGCGGCGTCAGCGGCACCGTCAACGGTAAACCCTTCACCTATAAAATGAAGGGCAGCGACCTTGAATTTGATTTCAGCGACGGTACAACGCTCACCGCTAAGATGACAAGGGTCGATTCAATGCACTTTGACCTGAAATGGAGCAGCGGCATCACCGAACGCTTTACCCTCAGGAATATCACGGTAAAGAACGGCATAACCTACGTCAACGGCGTTCTCATCGCAAATAAATCCTACTCGCTCCCGTCTTCGTATAATCCGGGAGCCATTCTCCCCGAGGCACTGTCTTCCTTCTATACCATGCAGGCCGACGCCGCAAAAGCAGGACTAAACCTCTGGATAACCTCAGGCTACCGCTCATACAGCTATCAGGCACAGCTCTATAACAGCTATGCCGCACGCGACGGCTATGCAAAGGCTGATACCTATTCAGCGCGTCCCGGATACTCCGAGCACCAGACCGGTCTGGCTATGGATATAAACGTTGCAGGAGACCAGTTCGGACTTACCCCGGAATCAAAATGGCTCGCTGCAAACTGCTATAAATACGGCTTTGTCATCCGCTATATGAACGGAAAGCAGAACATCACCGGCTACAAGTACGAGCCGTGGCACGTCCGCTATCTCGGCAAGGACCTCGCTAAGGAGGTATACGACTCCGGTCTCTGTCTGGAGGAATTCTTCTGCATTGATTCAAAGTATAAAAACTGAAAGGAGCTAACCATGAAGCTTTTACAATGCTATGTCGATAATATCATAACGACCGCCCTTATGGAGGATATAAACTATATCGACGCTGCTGCCGATAATCTTATTCCCGAGGAGCACCGCAGCAGTGCTTACTATGTCGCTAAGGACAGCGGGGTGGTCTGCGGCATCGAGGTCGCAAAGCGTGTCTTTGACCTCGCAGGCGGAAACGTTGACTTCAGAATACTCATGAAGGACGGCTCAAAGGTCAATAAGGGCGATATCATCGCCGAAATGGAGGGAAGCACTCTCACCCTTCTCAAGGGCGAACGCACCGCGCTGAATCTCTTGCAGCATATGTCCGGAATCGCTACCGCTACTAACAAGTGCGTTGAGCTCATCAAGGGAACGAAGGCTTCTGTTGCCGATACACGAAAGACCCTTCCAGGCCTGAGAGCTCTCCAGAAGTACGCTGTTACCGTCGGAGGCGGCAGGAACCATCGCTTCAACCTCTCCGACGCTGCCATGCTGAAGGACAATCATATTGACGCATACGGCGGCATCACCGGTGCAGTTTCCGCTCTGCGCGAAAAGATCGGCCATACCGTCAAGATCGAGGTCGAGGTACGCACACTCTCAGAGCTTGAGGAGGCGCTTGCAAATAACGTTGAGATAATCATGCTCGATAATATGAACTGCGATGAAATGACTGAGGCTGTCGAAATTACCGCCGGCAGAGCTCTGCTCGAAGCCTCCGGCAACGTCACTGCGGATAACATCCGCGCCGTGGCTGAGACAGGCGTTGATATAATTTCTCTCGGAGCACTCACTCATTCAGTAAAATGCTTCGATGTTTCCATGAAGATAAAGAAATCCGAATAATTCCGGATATACAGACAGAAAAGGAGGCAGTCCATGCCTGATAATATAAGTCCGGAGCAGTATCATTCCCAGGTCGCTGCTCTGAACCATGAGATATACCGCCTGAATGTCCGGCTGAATGAGGCTGAACGCCGCCGCGCCCTCGAGGAGGTACATGACCCGCTCGACCCGTTCGGCAACCCTACTGAATACCATGAATCACAGGCGGATTACTCGGAGATACTCCCACAGATAAATTACCCCGGCTTCACTGTCCCGCTTGACCCGCAGTTCGAGGAACGCAAGCGCCTGAAGCGATGCTATGCTGCCGCCGGAGGCTGTATGCTGGCCCATTTCGTGCTCAGCGACTACGTCACAGCCGGGATATACGCCATTATAAGAGAACTGCTTAGACTTGTCTCACCGGACGCCTCATCGGAGGCTATAACGCGCTATATCGCACGTTCTGCGATACTCCCGGCGCTTATGCTGCTGATATACGGCTCCTTCAATGTAATCTTCGCCCTTCTCGGGATGAAGCTTAACTCTGTCAAGCCCTCAGTACTTTTCCGGACAAAGGATTACTCCCCCGGAAAAGCAGGACAATACTGCCTCATAGGTATATTCCTGCTGTTCGTGACCACACTCGTTTCGGTCATGACTGAGAGCATCTTCTCAAAATACGGCTACACGACCGATGTGGTCGATCTCGACGGCGTCGGGATAACCGCCTCAGGCAAGATGCTGATGTTGATATATACCTGTATCGTTGCACCGGTAACGGAGGAATTTTTCTTCCGTGGAATGCTCCTGCACGGCTTCTCAAAGGCAAACCAGCGCTTTGCAGTATTTTTCTCGGCTCTGTTTTTCGGGCTCGCTCACGCCAATATACCGCAGTTTCTCCTGGCGTTCACCCTCGGGATATTCCTCGCGCATATCACGCTTATACACGGCTCGCTCGTTCCCTCGATAATCGTCCACATCTTCATAAATTCGTTCAGCACCACAATGTCCGAGCTTGACCTCGAGGGCTCCTCGCTCATCATTGCCAATGAGATATTCATTGTCCTGGCAGTGATCGGCGGTATATTGCTGATGATCTTCCGCAGCAGCCACAAGATACCTGCGACTACCCCGGCTCAGACCCGCAGGGGACTGTCGCTTGCACTTGCTACCCCGCTCGTCACTATAACCCTGATCCTACAGATAATCTATCTTTTCTCGCTGATATTCAATTCCGCTGCGCTGAACTCGATCAGCCAGTTCCTGTGAATAAAAGCCCTGCATCATGCAGGGCTTTTATTCATGTGATTTTTTCTACTGTTTCGGAAAATTATCACAAAACGCTCATAATTGCATTGTATAATACTAACCATAGAAAGAAAAATACAGAAAATGGAATTGGGAACTTAAGAAAGCGGTGCATATATATGAGCAAACTCAATGCCTACAAAAAATCCTTAGGTTTCCTCACAGCAGCATTCACATTCGCAGCAGTTGTTACAGGCTGCGGCAGCAAATCATCCTCATCCGGCGAAAACTCCGCCGTAAACGCAAGCTCTCTCGTAAGTTCAGAGGGGCAGGAGGTCTCAGCTGAATCACTTTACAATGCCTCGGTATCCTTCGACGATATCTTCTCCGACCGTGACCTTGACCCTTCGTTCGACTCGGTAACTGCTGAGATCGAGCTCAGCGGCTCGTCAGTAAGTATAAGCGGAAGCGGTGCCTCTGCGGACGGTACCACTGTTACCATCAGTGAAAATGGTGTTTATCGCATTACCGGTACTCTTGACGACGGTCAGATAATCGTAAATGCAAACGGTGAAAAGGTTCAGATCATCCTGAGCGGTGCTTCCATAACAAGCAAATCCTCCGCACCTGTCTGCATAACCGACGCTGACAAGACCTTCATCACGCTCGCCAGCGGTACGGAAAATGTACTCACAGACGCCAGCTCATACACCTTCGCGGACGAGAATACGACTGAGCCCGATGCGGCTGTATTCAGTGCGGACAGCCTCACCTTCAACGGTACTGGCTCCCTCACCATAAATGCAAACTATAACGACGGCATCCATTGCAAGGACGATGTTGTTGTTACCGGCGGCAATATCACTATTAATGCCGCAAACAACGGTATAAAGGCAAAGGATTACTTTGCAGCAGTCGGCGGCAGTGTCACTGTCAGCTCCGGCAACGACGGTATAAAGTCAACCAACTCCGAGGACTCATCCCTCGGCTTCATATACATCAGAAACGGCAGCTTCAATATCACTGCCGATGGCGACGGCTTCTCAGCCGAAACTGTATTCTATGCCGAGGACGGTGAATACAGCATCGTTTCCGGCGGAGGAAGTTCTGCCTCCAGCAAGTCCCACGCTGATGATTTCGGCGGGATGCAGGGAGGTTTCGGCGGCAAAGGCGGTCAGGAAGGCTTCAGCGGCAGGGACTTCGGAAACGGCGAAATGCCGGAAATCCCCACAAACGAAGACGGTTCGCCTGCTATGCCTGGCGAAATGCAGGAAGGCTTCGGCGGCAGGGGCTTCGGAAACGGCGAAATGCCGGAAATTCCCACAAACGAAGACGGTTCACCTGCTATGCCTGACGAAATGCAGGAAGGCTTCGGCGGCAGAGACGGAAATTACGGCGGCAATAGCGCTGATGTTTCGGACGATACCGTGAGTACAAAG
>CAMOXW010000161.1 GCA_946629405.1 uncultured Ruminococcus sp. | reverse complement strand
CAGAGATACAAGGGCGGTGCGGTTTATGATGAGCTGTTTATCAGCAATTATGATACAAAGGAACGGCAGAATATGTATCGTCAGCTTTCGTTCCTTGACGATGTAGGGGGTGTTTTGTATCAGTAATGTTATATATACAAAGGGGTTTATTAACGACAACGGGCATATCGAAGTACCCGGCATTTTCCTTGAGGACGGTGCGGAGGTCGATATTGCAATAACTGTTGTCCCCGGCAGATTTGAGATAGCTCTGCTTCCGTCAAAGATGAGCGAGGATACTGACGGGGATATTTTTGAAAAGGATTGCCGCACTCATGAGGACTGCGATGAGTGTCCCGTGAAAGCGGAATGCAGAGAGGATCTTGAAAGATGAGTAAATACAAAATGCTTGACAGATCGAAGTGTCTGCCCGATGAAAATAACTATGCAGGCAGGCTGCTCATATTCAAGCCCGAATCACTGAAAGAGGAATTCAGACAGCCGCATTTTCAGTATTTCTACGCAACGGGCGGCTTCGGCTGTTATCCCGATAAGCTGGGCAGTAAGGTCTTTGGCGAGTTCCTTGCAGACGGAGAGGAATGCTATTTTTACCGCAGCGACTTCTTAGGTGCTGCCGATACGGAGCAGCTCCCTCAGTGGGCGAAAACACGATATGAACAGCTTACCGCACCGAAAATGCAAATAAGGGTATTTCAGATAAATGACAGCAAGGATAAAAACAACCTTGAATTTATGAGATATGATACGGCAATGAAAAAGGGCGGTATCGATCCTGCGATATATCGTCAGGTGTATGGGGGTATGGTCAACTGTGCGGATATTGAGGGAGTTTTCGCTTTCTGCAATACAAGCACACCTCCCGGATATTACGGGCATTCGCTGTCGGTCAGCGACATAGTTGAGATATGTGATGGTGAAAATATGGGCTTCTATTACTGCGATACAATTGGCTTCAAGCCGATAGACTTCGATGTTTCAAAGGTTGACCGCAGTGATATGCTGAAGGTTCTTATTTTCGAGACCGGAAAAGAGCCGTATACCGCTGAGATCCGTGATGAGCTGAAAGCAAAGCAGAGCGTGGTCGGAGGTCTTATTGAGCCTGTGTACTTCACGGATAACGACAACGTTCTCATTTACTGCGATGAGGAATTTCTGTTCAAGGGATACAAGCCTAACCGACATATCGGTGACCTCGTTATTCAGGGAACATTTATGGTTGTCGGCAACGGACGGAATGAATACGGCGAGGGCATAGAGGTATCGCTGACTGATGAGCAGATAGAGAAATATTCTGCAATGTTTCACTATCCTTTGATATATCTTACAAATGAAGAAGCAGCGGAGCTATCATGCGAGAATTGCGAGGAAAGCCTTGATACAGGCATTTCTCAGAGTTAGCGGAGGTGATTATGAAAACAGAAATATATATACCGCCGCCCCTTGCGGATCAGCTTGAAAATGCTGCATATGAATGCGGAATAACAGCAGATGAGCTTGCGGAAATTGCAGTAAAAAATTATTTAGAGAGGGGCGATACCGATGCCGGAGAATGAGAAAAAAGGCATAACAGTAAAGGTCGATGCAGCTCTCCATGCGGAGGTCAGGCAGTATATTGAAGCTAACGGAATGACAATGGCTGAATTTGTCGCTCTGGCACTGGACAATGAGCTGCACCCGAAATTACAGCCGCAGGAGGTGAAAAACATGGGCAATACAAGGACAATCGCATTTCAAGTCCCGGAGGAAATGTATCAGCGTATCAAGGACTATCTCCACCGGCACCACATGACGCAGAAGGAGTTTTGTCTCGGTCTGATAAATGCCGAGCTTGACAGGGATATGAAGATCAGCAGTACACAGGCAGCTTCTGATAATCAGGCAAATGGCTCTGCGGATATTGCTGATGAGTATGACGAATCTGCCTCACAGGAGGACGATGAAAATGAGAGTGAGTCCGAAAGTGAAGATGATTCCGAGGAACTTACCGATGAGTCGGAAGAAGATATTGAGGACTACAGCGAGGATGAGTCCGAGATCGAAGATGACACCGAGGAATATGCAGAGGACGAATCCGTATCAATGGGAATGTGAAGCAATATGCTTCTGTTTATAAAAATCTCAGCGAGAGGAGGTGGCAAAAATGAAGATCAGCGCTAAGATCAGCCGCCTTATTGACAACCCCGAATCTGCAACTAAGGCATATGCGAGCATAACGCTTGATAAAATGTTTGCAGTTCATGGTCTCAAGGTGGTCGAGGGACAAAAGGGTCTGTTCGTAAGTATGCCGAACTATTCCTATCAGGACAGGGACGGCAATACCCAGTACAAGGACATCTTCCACGGCATTACGAGATCCGCATTTGAGGCTGTGCAGAAAACTGTGCTTAATGCGTACAACAACGCAGTGAATCAGAGTCAGCAGACCGAAATGGAGATCGGCGAGGACGATGAGGCAGAGGAGCTATCGGACGAGTCTGAATTTGGAATCGGTTAGTATGTAAATTGCTGTAAAAACCGCTGTGTAAACTGGCGGAAAGGTAGATTTTATGGGAAAGGTCTGGACTTTCCGCTTCCGTTGTGGTATGGTGAGAAAAACACCGAAAGGAAGCGTTATTATGAAAGAACTTACTGCCCTGCTCGCCCTACTGCTCCTGCTCACAAGCTGCGGAGAAAGCTATGAAGCTGCGGACAACTCAGGTGTCACAAGTGCCGGAATATCCGCAGAAGAAAGCAATGAGGACGGGGAAATATCAGACGAAGTCACAACAACAACGGAAACAGGTTCGGGTATGACTTCCCCGACAACTCAGACCGCATCCGTGACACAGCCAACAGTATCGGGAACACAGGAAACCCTAATGGTTAATGAAAAAATAGAAATGGCAAAGGAAAAAGAGCCTGTCGATCCTGAAGAAGCGGCTGTTCATGATGCGGAAACAGTATCGACGCCGACTGCGGATAACGCCGATAAAACGGAAGTAACTGTTCAAGCTGCGGAATGTGAACCGTTCCCACCAGCAGTTACTGAAGAAACTGTTCGCCAAGCAGATAAAACTGTTCAAACCACGGAAACCGAACCGTTCCAAACGACAATCCCTGAAAAAACTGTTCGTGAAACGGATAGTGAGGGACCGGAAAACCAGTCGGGAGAGCCAAAAACAGAGAAATTTTCAGCCGCTCCTGATGACAGAAACGACTACGAAAAAGCAAAAGCTGTGTACGAATATATGCGGCAGAACGGGTACGGCACCTGCGTAAATTACGCTTGTCAGACCTATGAAAAATGCCGTGAGATCAGACTTGAATGCTATATAGTGTGGACTGATTCGGGCATATACGGACATACGGCGAACATCGTAAATGTGGCCGGAGTGTGGTATGTACTCGATACCGAGGGAGGTTTTTTCCTCGACTACAACTACGGCTTCACAGAGGTGGTCGATACAGACGGACAACACATAGCAGACAGCGGCATAATCAGCAATTACAGCTACGCTGAATTACACTAAAAACCAGATATCATGAGAGAAAGCCGGCATAGTCCGGCTTTTTTCGTTTCAAAAAAGGAGAAGAGAAATGATCAATTTAAAAAAGAAAATCAAAAAACTCGGTGCAGGGATAATGGCAAGTCTCTGTGCCGCTTCAATGATCGGTACTTCCATCGGAGGTACTGCAATAACGGCAGGGGCAGCCCTCTCAATAGAGAACAATGCTTTCCCCTCTGCCGATGCGGTAATAGCACAGGCAGCTACCCTCCTCGGCTCACCATACGGCTGGGGATTCAAGGGATATACAGGCGTGTATTATCAGGGCAGCTACGAGCCGCTTTCACTGGACTTTGTCCGTGGTCAGGGCGTTGACTGTTCGGGACTTCTGTACTACACGCTGACTCATCTCGGCTACAGCACAAGCGGATTTTCGTGGAATAATCCTGTCCCCGTGGACACTATGCACTGGCTCACTGTCAACGATGAATGCACTATCACCTACAACGGCATTACCTCAAAGATAGATGTAGAAAAGCAGAATATCAAGTCTACCGACCGCCCCTATTGGGAGTGTGCTGACGGCTCTACTATCACCCCCGGCTCTATGGTAATTGCCGATAATCTCAACGGCGAGGATCACTCATGGATATATATGGGCGAGTTTAACAGCCGTCAGGAGGTTGTCGATTATCTGCTCAGTATCGGCGTAAATTCGTCCTACATCAACAGCTATACAGTTGGT
>CAMOXW010000160.1 GCA_946629405.1 uncultured Ruminococcus sp. | reverse complement strand
TATTATGATCCAGGTGTTGTCGAAGTCAAGGTCTGTAAAGCTGTTCCGGTAGTACATTTCTTCGTCGCCGAGACCGGTGATGCCGGAGTAATCGTCGGAGCCGCTGCTGGTGCCTGCGGCCTTCAGACCATTTTCAGTGTCCTCGTAATAGGAATTTGTGATGAGACCGCTTTTTGCCTGCCCTACAAAGGCACCCCTGTAATGTCCTCCGTCTGACGAAACATAGCTGTAACACCAGGAATTGGCGATCCGGGCAGAAGAGCTGACAGAGCCCGCGAAACCGCCGGTGTTATTACCAGAGTCTCCGCCGTAATCGTGAGACGAGTCTACAGAGCTTTGGGCGTAAGCGTCCTTGATAAAGCCGCCGCCATGATTGCCGACAAATCCGCCTGTATTATCATTTCCGCTTTCACTGGCTACATAACTTTCCGTGCAGCATCGGAGGATGACGGGTGAATCCTCGGTATAGCCAACAAAACCGCCGGTGTTGCAGCTGGAAGTGTTCCAGACTTCTCCTATGAAAGAGCAGTTGTCAATGAGTGATTTGGAATCGATCTTGCCTGCGAAGCCGCCGACACCGACATCATTGAGGCCCGAATCATCCGGCCCCCCGGTGATGTATCCCTCATCCACCTTCAAACCGCTCACGCGGCCGCCGTTGATCTTGCCAAAGAGCCCCGCATATTTATCGGTAGTATCTACATAGAAACATGAGATCTTGTGTCCCTGGCCATAGAACTCACCTTTGAAGGGAGTTCTGTAGGTACCGATGGGCTTGATGGTCTCGCCGATAAAATCAATGTCGTTTACCAGCACATAGCAGCCGTTCGGGTCGTCAGCAATAGCGAGGAACTCCTCGGCAGTGGAGATCTCCTTGACGCCGTAGGTGTGCCTCCTGACCTCCGGCCAGGGTGTGCCGTCTTTATCCTTTGAAAGCTCCTCGATCTCCGAGATACTGAGTACGCCGCCCTGTATATTGTTTGCCGGAGACGAGGCCGCTTACGGAGCAGTCAGTGATCAGGCTTTCGCCGATCACCGTTCCGGCAAGAACGCCGCAGAAGTTGAATCCAGACCCTGTTTTGGTACCGGAGCCATAGGGGTCTGCAAGAAATGCTGAAGAAGAAATTGTTGCATCTGAGATAACCACGCTGCGTAAAGTCGCGTATGATGTTACTCCGAACAGACCCGAATAATCCTGATCAATGACTCTCAGCCCGGTGATCGTGCAGCCGCTGCCGTCGAACTCCCCGGTAAAAGGTGCGGACTCGGTGCCGATCGGTGTCCAGTTCGCACCGCTCAGGTCGATGTCGTCCTGCAGTACGACAGTTCTGTCGGAATAGGGAACATTATCGTTCTGCACTCCGTTGTTCACGTTGTAAGCGAAAAGCGCAAGCTCCTCCGCTGTTGAAATATAGATCGTTTCGTGATCTTCGCTTTCCACAAGAGCTGAAGCCTTTTTGTCAGCCCAATACTCTGATGTTTCGTCCTCTGCTGCCGCTGTGACAGCCGTCTTTTCAAAGAGCTGTGACAACGGCTGTATCGGAACATTTCCTGACACGATCAGCAGTGCCGTAGCCACTGCCGATACCTTTCTCAAAAATAGTTTTTTCATTACAGATCCTCCCCGGATGATCTCCTTTACGCACAAACGCGCACCTGCAGGGCAGACCTCCCCCAGGAGCACGCTCCTATTGCTGTATTCGGTAGTGACAGATCATGGTCATTCCTTGACTGATCAGGACCGGCCGCTTAAAGCACACGCATTCATCTCTTTCGGGATATAGGTCGCTGATCCTTCAAACAGGACCTTATTTACCATATTATATAATACCATACAGACCGCATAAAGTCAAGGTTTTGGGGTGAATATCCCTGAGACCGCCCCCTCGGCATTTACCCTGATGATGCGCTTTTTCATTGACCAGGTTAAAACAGCATATATCAATGATTAAGGCAACACCGCACAACCCACGGCTAACTACTGTCATATGTTGGAAGAATCCAGAGCGAAAGTCTCCGATGCCGTCAGCTCGGCACTCGATTTCTCAGGCAAGAAAAAAGAGCCGAAGGGTGCTTGACCCACGGCTCACTACTCCGCATTTTCAAAATAAAGAACAGATAAAGAACAAAGCGGATTTTCAGTATAAAAGAAAAACTCGGAAACGGCGATATTACGCTGTTTCCGAGAACGTTGAATGGTGACCCGTACGGGAATTGAACCCATGATTCCGCCGTGAAAGGGCGATGTCTTAACCTCTTGACCAACGGGCCTTTGGTAGCGGCAGTAGGATTCGAACCAACGACCAATCGGGTATGAACCGAGTACTCTAGCCAACTGAGCTATGCCGCCATAATTTCGCAGGCAGTCACCTACGACCTATTTATTATATTATAATCTTTGCTGAAAGTCAAGCCTATACAGCAATGTTTGTATTGGTGCACAAGTCCCGGCTTGCACGAATCGCTGATATTGTGCTGATTGTACAATTTACCCTGGAGGCGGTTGTGCGGAGCTTCTGCAAAGAGCTTTAGCTGCGGCTGAGGATAGCAAAAGGGCATTGGTTATACTAATAGTAAACTGCTGCAAAAATTTCCACTCTGTTTTGTACAGATAAATATAAGTCCGCGAGGCTGAGGAAGGATAAATTGTGAACAAGGAACAATCTTTACAAGTAAATGCTAAAACTAATTCATAAGCTATTGACAAAATTCCCGGATGATATTATACTTATCATAGGGGCAGCACGCACTTATGTGCCGCTTCATAATATCATTACAGACAGATTTTATGGGGAGGGATCACTATGAAAAACAGAAAATTAAAAGGCTTCACACTTATTGAGATCATCGTTGTTATCGCAATAATCGGCGTACTTGCGGCAATTCTCGTGCCTTCGATGATCGGCTATGTCAGAAAAGCTAAAAAGACCCATGATATGAACAGCGGCAAGCGTATTGCCGAAAGTGTTATGGTCGTTCTCAGCGAAAAAGAACACGGCGATGATTCGTTTTACTCGCAAACAAGCGAATCACAGAGCCCCCACTGGAACAAGACCGATCCGGTCACAAGCGAGAGCTATAATCTTATCGTGGTCGCTGTTATGAACGGCGGTCCGGGCTGCAACGGAGCATTCTGGAACTGGACCCCGAACGATCCGCTTTATCAGGAATTTACTGACCTTCTGAATGAGGAAATGGACTATTCTCCTACAAATTCCAAGACCAACATCAATATAAAATATCAGCCGAAGGATGCTGCCAAGCCGCTTAACCGCTGGTTCATCTGCTACCGTTCGGACGATAACAGTGCTCTTGAGATCTGGGTCGGAAACGGCAGCAGTCAGAGCTGGGGCAAGGGTGAGCCGATGTACAGAGTTTATCCAAAGCCTGCGTATTGATATTTGAATTTTTTGAGCAGTTTGCACAAACGGCAGAGGATTAATTTGTATCGCCGTGCATGACATATGTATTGACAATTCTTCTTGTATATGGTATACTATATGTAATATCACCGCAGCAAGGAGGGAACGTTATGAGAAAGACAGCAAGAGGATTCACGCTTATTGAAGTTATAGTCGTTATTGCTATAATCGGTGTACTTGCGGCAATTCTCGTGCCGTCATTGCTCGGCTATGTCAGAAAGGCAAGGCGTACCTCCGATATTGCAACAGCAAAGGAGATCTATAACAACGTTATAGAGATCATCGACGAGAATGATACTATAACTTGGTACAGCAATTCAAGAGGGGCTTATGTAGCTACAAACGCTATGGAGTCCTTCTACGCGCGAGGGTCGTCTGCTAACGCAATTCTCCGCGGAAGCTACAAGCAGAATATGCTCATGAAGCTCGATGAGAACGGCGATACCTATTACCTTATCCCGGTTGTCACCTTCGGCAAGGGTACGAACAACCGCTGGAATAATGTCGATCAGGAACAGATACCGTTTGCTCAGTATCTGAGCGATCAGATGTCGCTGTCAGTCGGCGGGAAGCTCTCGCTTCCCATAAAATTTGAGCCGAAGGGACAGTCTCCGGAGCTCAATACATGGTTCGTATGCTACCGCAGCAATGACAGCTCCCAGATCGAGGTCTGGGTAGGAAACAAGTCCTCCGGCGACTACGGCGGTTCCGGCTCGCCTATATACCGCGTTTACCCGGAGCCTACCTATTAACGCAAATATTCAGGGACGGCGAGAGAGCCGTCCCTTGTTCTTTTTATGCTACTTTTTATCCTTT
>CAMOXW010000159.1 GCA_946629405.1 uncultured Ruminococcus sp. | reverse complement strand
GGGCTTGATCCCGAAATAAAAGCTATGGGAAGCCTGAAGCTTTCCATGTCGAAAATGACCTTTCCGCATCAGCTCGCAAGGGTGATGCTGCTGGAGCAGATATACCGCGCATTCCAGATAAACAGCGGGGGAAAATACCATAAGTAGGATAGAACGGGACGCCTGAGGGCGTCCCTTTTATGTTTTGCCCTGCGTTTCGGCTTCCTCATCACTGAGGTCGTCAATGGCGTATTTAAGGCATTGTATAACGAGCTGATTCAGTGAAAGGTGATTGTTGAAGGCGATTTTTTCAAGCTGGTCAACTGTTCTGCTGGACGTTCATCCCTGCTATAATCGCATTTGTCGAGTTCATAGCAGCGCTCTGCAAAAAGGCAGATGCTAATGGCTTGATACTTGTTTAGTTCTCACTTTCCCTTGAAAAGCTGTGCGGCTTAATGCTGCACAGCTTTTTGCTTGTAAGATACAGTTTTTCTCCGTAATGTCGGCATATTTCGGCAATATTACGATTGACAGGCGGGGTATCATATGATATAATTAAAAGATACAATGGAAAATTGTGCGTATTTGAAGGAGAGACAAATGAATACGATAAAAGAACTTTATGCCTACAGGCAAATGATATTCAGCCTTGTCAGGAAAGACCTCAGAGGACGGTACAAAGGCTCTGTTCTGGGATTTTTGTGGACGTTCATCAACCCGCTGTTTCAGCTGATAGTCTACACCGTGGTCTTTTCGTTCATACTGAAAACAACGATCGAGAGGTACTACCTTTACCTTTTCGTTGCGCTGATACCGTGGATATTCTTCTCGTCAGCGATAACAGTCGGCGCAGCTTCGGTCGTGGCGCAGAAGGATCTTGTTAAAAAAATATACTTTCCGCGAATGGTCATACCAATATCCTATGTCACAAGCTGCTTTGTGAATATGCTTCTGTGCTTCATAGTGGTATTCGCTGTTGTGGTCTGCACCGGTGTCGGGGTGAACTTCCTTGCACTGCTCACCTTGCCTGTGATAATGATAGTTGAGTACATCCTTGCGCTGGGAATGGCTTTGCTGACCTCCGCAGTAACAGTATATTTCAGGGACCTCGAACACATCCTTGGCATAATCTCAATGGCGTGGATGTATATGACACCTGTTATGTACGACAAATCAATAGTTCCGGACAGGCTTCTGCCGGTGTTCAACCTCAACCCGATGACCCATGTTATCGAGTGCTACAGGGCAGTGCTCTACAGCAAGAAGGTGCCTGACCTCACCTCGCTGCTTTCGGCTCTTTCACTGGGAGTATTCTTCCTGCTGATCGGCTGCCTCGTGTTCAATAAGCTGCAAAGGCATTTTGCGGAGGAGTTATAATGGTTCAGAATGAAACTGCCATAGAAGTAAATAATATTACCAAGCACTTCAAGGTCTACCCCGATAAGGGCGCTCAGCTCAAGGAACGCCTCCTGTTCCGCAAAAGGAACAGGTTCGAGATAAGAAACGTCCTCAAGGGCATAAGCTTTAACGTCAGAAAGGGCGAAGCAGTAGGACTTATCGGGCATAACGGCTGCGGCAAGAGCACGACCCTGAAACTGCTCACAAGAATAATGTATCCCGACAGCGGCACTATAACGATGAACGGCAGAGTTTCGAGCCTTATCGAGCTCGGAGCAGGCTTCCACCCGGATATGAGCGGAAGGGAGAATATATACACGAACGCCGCTATCTTCGGCCTTACCAAGAAGGAAATCGACGCCCGGCTTGACGAGATAGTCGAGTTTTCGGAGCTGCGCGAGTTCATCGACAACCCTGTCCGCACCTATTCCTCGGGAATGTATATGCGCCTTGCGTTTTCAGTAGCTATCAATGTTGACGCGGATATACTGCTCATCGATGAGATACTTGCGGTCGGCGACACGAACTTCCAGACAAAGTGCTTCAACCGCCTGCGTGAGCTGAAAGCTTCCGGTATTACGATAATAATCGTCACCCACGACCTCTCCACTATCGAGAAATTCTGCGACAGGGCGATATGGCTGAATGATGGACTTATCGTCAAGGAGGGCAGGTCGCCTGAGGTCGTTGATGCTTATTTCAACTTTATGAATCAGAAGCGTATCGAGGCTGAAAAGTCTGAGGAAGCACCGCAGGAGACTGCGCCTGAAACCGGAAACGACCCTCAGCAGCCTGAAAATGTGCCGGAGGAGGCTCATGATGAGCCTGACAACGGCGGTATCGACTATTCTGCAAACCGCTTCGGACTGAAATATATCGAGATAACAAAGGCGCGTATGATCGGCACATCCGGCAAGGACGGCCGTATCTTCTCGACAGGCGACAAGGTGACTATTGAAATAGATTACAAGATCAACAAGCCGCTCGATGAGTACATCTTCGGATTCGGATTCTACACCCTTGAGGGCGAGTGCCTCTACGGCAACAACACTCAGCTTGACCGTATGACGGTAAAGACGGACAAAACCATAGGGACGGTTGCTGTGGATGTTATGGGGCTCCCGCTTCTTGCAGGGAAGTATGTGCTGAATGTGGCAGTGGTCGACAATAACGGAACGCCAATGGATTTTTACCGGAATTACTGCGATTTCGAGGTCGTATCGGATGACAGGAGCACCGGTTATTTCAGCATTGAACATAAATGGAGGATAGCAAAGTGAGTATCAGTAAGGACAGGCTTGTAAGTGAGGTAATACTTGAAAAGCTCACCGGCAAGGGCGATAAGCAGGAGCTGAGAAGCGGTGAAGTAAATACCGCTATGCTCGATTCGCTCGATAAAATGAACAAGACCTCAGTGAACCGGAGCTACCGTGAGATACCGGCAGCCGGCTTCAAGGGGAAGGTCTCACGCCTTGTCAAGAGGCTCATGCGCCGGCTTACCTTCTGGTATGTCGAGCCGTGCATGATGCAGCAGACGGAGTATAACTGTGCAAACAACGTATTTTCGGCTCAGGTCAACAGTGAGATAAACACGCTTCGCTCCGGAATGAAGAGCATATCCGCACACGATGAGGCTATCGGTGCGATAAACGGCAATATCGCGGCAAATTTCGCTGAGATGTCGAGGACGAATCTGCGCGTTGACAGCCTTGAGAGCCGCAATGCTGAGCTTGAAAATGCCGTAAGGAAGCTCAGGGAGAAGATGAGTGACTTTGAGAAGATGACCATTATCAATTCAGGAGGTGCAGGTATGCTCAGCTATAAGGACAGCAGCTCAGTAACACTGTCGTTCTCACAGTCCGGTGAGGACGCGATAATACGCTATATTTTCCGTACTATGGGCATTGACCCCTCTGAGATACGCTATCTTGACCTCGGCGCAAATCACGCTGTACACCTAAGCAATACCTACAGCTTCTATATGAACGGCGCAAGGGGAGTGCTCCTCGACGCAAATCCTGTTCTTGCAAAGGAACTCGAAGAAAAGCGTGAGGGCGATGTTGTCATAAACAAGTGCCTCTCCGACAAGCCCGGTACTAAGCTTGAATTCTACATTATGAGCGGCGACGGACTTTCAACAATGGACTACGATGCCGCACAGTCGTTCATACGTGAAAATCCTTCCCTCAGCATTGAAAAGACCATAACCGTCGATTCGATAACGATCGACGAGATTATAAATGAGCATTTTGCAGACAAAGCCCCTGAAATAATGAACATCGACATAGAGGGTATGGAGCTTACAGTGCTCAGAATGATAGATTTTGCGAAGTTCCGCCCACTCGTTATCATATGCGAGATGATAGAGTATAAGAACGGACTTACTGTCGGTGAAAAGAATCAGGAGATAATGGACTATATGAAGTCTGTCGGCTATGAGGAATTCGCATTCACCGGCATAAACTCCATTTTCATTGATAAAAACCGCGGGGAGGAAAGAGTATGAACATCGCTTTTGACGCATACGCTATCCTCGGACCTATGAGCAAAAACCGCGGTATCGGCAACTATGCCCTCAGTCAGTTCACAGGTATGGTGAACCGTGACAGGAACAACCGCTATTTCTTCCTGAATATGGTCGAAAAGGGCTATAAACTGGGTGACCTCATCACAAATGACAACTTCACAGAGGATTTTCTCGACACAGGCGCTAAGAACGCGCTTCTTCGCTCGGAGGCTTACAGCGACGCTGTCGGAGCTGCCATAAAGCGCTATATAGCTGAGAATGACATTGACATATTCTATATCACATCGCCGTTTGAATCAAGCTTTATCCGCTATAAGAAGGAATGGTTCGAGGGCTGCCGCGTAGTCGTTACGGTATATGATATAATCCCGTATGTTATGAAGGAAAAGTACCTTGCCGACAAGACGACATACGACTGGTATATGAAGTGCATCGACGATCTTCGCTGGGCGGACGAGCTTTTCGTAATTTCCGAGAGCGTAAAGACTGACCTCGTGAAGCTTCTGGATTTTGAGCCGGATAAGATAAAGATAATCTGGGGCGCTGTTGACGATAAATACGGCATCGTTGACATCAGCGAGAGCGAAAAGTCGGCGCTTCTCAGCAAATTCGGCGTAACTAAGCCTTTTGTAATGTGTACCGGCGGCGAGGACGGACGAAAGAACCTCGACGGACTTGTCCGTGCATACAGCCTTATGCCGGCTGAGATACGCAGAAAGTATCAGCTTGTGGTCGTATGCAAGCTTTCTGAAAACGGCAGGAAGAAGCTTACCGATGAGGCTAAGCGCTGCGGTGTTGAGAAGGACGTTGTGTTCACAGGCTTTGTCACCGATGACGAACTGCTGAAATTCTACAATCTTGCGTCGCTTATGGCATTTCCCTCGAAATATGAGGGCTTCGGACTGCCTATCGTTGAGGCGTGGGCTTGTGGAACACCGGTACTCACAGGCGATAATTCGAGCCTCCGCGAGATAGGCGGAGATGCCGTAGTCCTCGTGGATGCGGACAGCGACAGGAGCGTTGCTGATGGTATGGCGAAGATGCTCTCCGACGAAAATATCCTTAAAGAATATACCCAAAAGGGTGCAGAGCGTCTTGAACTCTACCGCTGGGACAAGATAAACGATGATATAATCGCACTTCTGAACGGAATAACTCCGCTTCAACGCGCAGAAAAGCCTCAGCCGAGAGTGAAGATAGGCTTTTTCACACCGCTCCCGCCGGTAGAATCGGGAATTTCTGATTACAGCGAGGACATAATCAGCGAACTCTGCAAATACTGCGACATCGACGTTTTCATCGACGATGGCTATGAGCCGACTTCGGTATTTCCGGAGAATGTCCATATATTCAGCCATAAGGAATATACCTCAAAGCACGGCGGATATTATGATACTGTCTTCCAGATGGGAAATTCGGATTTTCACTACTATATGTACGACTATATCCGCAAATATCACGGCACTGTTGTCCTCCACGATTACAATCTCCACGGCGCATTCTACCACAAGGCTGTGACCGTTGACAAGGGCAACTATAAGCTCTACCGTCAGTTCGTTGAGGCTGACTATCCCGATAAAAGCGGCTATCTCACCGCCATTGAGAGCGGTTCGGCAAATCCCGACCTCTACGGTATGGAGCTCAACAGCTATATCATAAGCTCAGCCGACAGGGTGATAGTCCACAGTCAGGAAGCGCGTAAAAAGCTGCTTCTCCGCGATATTTCGAGAAATACACAGGTCATTGCCTCCTATGCGAAGATACTTCCGCTTGCGGACAGTGCTCCGATAAAGCAGAAATACGGCATATCGCCTGATACAGTCGTTATATCGGCATTCGGCGGCATCCACCGCACAAAGCGTGCAATGCCCATATTGAAGGCATTCGCAAAGCTCAGACAGGACCACACCAATGTTAAGCTCATATTTGCCGGGAAGCCCTCGGATGAACTCAGACCGGAGCTTGAACGCTTTATCGCTGATAACAAGCTTTCCGAAAGCGTTGTGATAACCGGCTATATCAGCATAGAGCAGTTCAAGGAATACATTGATATGACCGACATCTGCCTCAATCTCCGCTATCCCTCGAACGGCGAAACGAGCGGAAGCCTTATGCGTATCCTCGCAAAGGGCAGATGTGTGATGATAAACGACATCGGAAGCTTCGCTGAGATAGACGACAGCATATGTGTGAAGCTGCCCTCAGTTGAAGCAATGGGTGAAGTCCGTGAGCCGGAGGAGATATTCTCCGCACTCAGGGAACTTGTCGAATCGCCGGAAAAGCGCAGTGCTGCCGGACTTGCTGCAAGAAAATTCGCCGAGGAGAACCTCGACCTCCGCATTGTTGCAAAGAATTATTACGACTATATCCTCTCCGGAAAGGCTGAGCCGGCACTAAGTGAGCAGCTTGTAGCCGCGCTTGCTTCCGACGGAAATGCAGCGCCCTCGGACTATCAGGGAATAGCGGATACACTTTCCTATGCGAAAGGCTACAGGTGCTGATATGGGCTTAAAGATAAGAAAATATGACATTTTCGGCAAACACTCTGATACGGTCTTCATGATAATGCTCTATGTCATCACGCTTACAGTTCACCTGAGCGTTGCGGTGAGGATGAAGATGCTGCATATGTCACAGGACGAAATGGGCGTTCTTGCGACGGCTGCCTATGCCGTCGGCGAGGACTGGAGCGCAGTAGCGTCGAAGTTCGGCTATTACGGCTATGGCAGCTCGCTGCTCTATATACCGATATTTGCAATAACTAAAGGTCCGGTCCTCAGGTACCGGCTCATCACATCGCTGAATTCCTGCCTCATGGCGCTTATACCGGTGATCGCCTACCGTATCGCGCGGAAATACTGCAAGACTGGCAAAAAGACCGCTTTCACAGCCTCGCTCATGGCGGGGCTTTACCCGGGGGATCTTCTGTTCAGCAAGGGGGGGTGGAACGAAACGCTTATGTGTTTACTGCCGTGGGTGGCTGCACTGCTGCTTTTCAGGCTTTATTATGAGCAGAACAAGCGGCTCCGGATAGTATTCTCAGTGCTCATGTCGCTCACACTGGTCTACAGCTACGCAGTACACGGAAGGGCGCTCGGACTGATCGCGGCGGTGATGCTCATTATCGCGCTGATATTCATATTCCAGAAGCGGCTGATAGTTGAACCGGTCAGCTTTGCGGGCTCGTTTGCGGTTTTCTATATCTGTGACCACTTTATCAAGGAGTATGTCCAGTCACACGTCTGGCTCGTCGGCAGCGGCTCCGAGCTTCGCAACACACTTGGCAGCAATACCGGCAAGGTGCAGGATTATTTCTCGGTTGAAGGCTTCCGCGGACTTCTCAGGATCGCCGCAGGACAGCTTTCCGCAGCCTCGGCTTCGACATACGGTATACTCGTCATAATGGCGGTTCCGGCGTTTCCGTGCATTATCGGGGGACTTAAAAAGAAGATGAGGCTCCGTAAGGACAGACTTCCGGACGACAAGCACGCCCTCTGGCTGCTCATGACTGCTGCGGTGACGTTTTTCGCGGCAGCCTATGCGATAAGCGTGCTTTTCCTCGGCAATGAGGGCGTCAACAGCGAGACAAGAGGCGACTATTACGTTTATACCCGCTACTTCTCAAATATGCTGGGACTGGCTGTTTTTGCGGCGTTCATCTATTTCTCGCGCTGCGAGATGAGCAAGGTCATGACGGCAGTAACAGCAGGTGCGTATGTGCTCGGGACAGTGCCGATACTGCACTATGCAGATTTTATAAACAGGCAGAAAAACAACTCTAATGCAACGATACTTAACCTCCTTGCATACCTCGGAGACAATCCTAAGGATTATGTTTCACATTTTGATTTCAACAACCTCCTGCTTATAACGACTATTGTTTTCGGAGCCTCACTCATCGGTCTTTCCGGGAAGCGGCAGGGAATGCTCGCAGTGCTGCTGAGCTGGGTGTTTCTCGGCTCATACTATACCACCGCAAATGACGTGATACTGCCAAATTCCCGCACTGACCTCAGCTATGTCCGCCCGGCACTCAATGCGCTCGAGGACGTGGACGGGCTTGAGGATAAATACGACGATGTTTACTATTACAATGTACATCAGCGCAAGCCGTGGAGCGGCTCGGCAATGCAGTTCGCGCTGCCGGAGTATGAGCTCACGGAGTTCGATTTCGAGATAGCTCCCGATACCGACCCGCAGAGGATATTCGACTTCATCAAGCCTGACAGCATAATCATCAGCTCGGAGGACTTGCAGCTCGAGCTTATCAGCCCGGACTTCTACCGCCTTGAATATGAGTCGATAAACTATGGAAATGAGTACATCTGGGCTTACGGCGCGGATGTCAGGGACTATATCGTTGACAACAGCGGCATGGAGCTTGCGGAAGGAGAAAAATAATTATGACCATGAACACAGAGGAGATAATGGCTCAGATAAGACAGGATATCCGCGAAAAGGGCCTTTCGTCCGATATGCTGAGCTTTGAGGACATACCCTACCGTAAGCCTGCGGGTTCCGAAAGCGCTGGCAGAGTCGGCAGCGAGGAATACGGCAGAAAGCTGCTCTGGCTGAAGGCGCACAGCTATATTCAGCCCTACAAGCAGCTTTGCGGCAATGCGGTCTCGGTATTCGCCAAAAAAGTGATCCGTAAAATGGCAAAGTTTTACATCGAGCCGGTTGTTTTTGAACAGAACGATTTCAATGCAAACGTGGTGAGCGTCATAGATTCGCTCAGCGAGGCCAACAAAAGGCTTGAGGAGCGCATCGACGCGCTTGAAAAGGAAAACGCTGAGCTTCGCGGAAAGCTCGAAACAAAAAGGAGAAAGCGCAAATGAGGGTAGTTCAGCTTCTTCCGACTGTCTCATGCGGCGATGCTGTGAGCAATGACGCTCTTGCACTTGAAGGGGTGATCGCGGGAATGGGGCTTGAGACCGCCGTTTACGCCGATATCATAGATAAGCGTCTGCCTGCCGGGAGGGTGCAGAGCACCGGAAAACTTGGCAGACCTGACCTCAGAGATGTCATAATTTACCATAAGTCTACCGGAACTGACCTCGACAAAAGGCTTGCCGGGCTTGATTGCCGCAAGCTCATGATATACCATAACATAACACCGCCGGAGTTCTTCCGCCCATATAATACGGAGGCTGCGGCGCTCACGGCTTACGGCTGCGAGGGGCTCGACAGGCTGCGCGGGAGAGTGGATATGTGCCTTGCTGTCTCAGAATTCAACAAGCGCGGGCTGCTCGAAAGGGGATATACCTGCCCGATAGAGGTCAGACCCATACTGATACCCTTCAGCGATTACGATAAGGAGCCTGACGAGAGAATAATGCGGCACTTCGGCGACGGCAGGACGAACATCCTCTTTGTCGGCAGGATCGCCCCGAACAAGCATCAGGAAGACGTTATCAGGGCGTTTTACTTCTACAAGAAGCACGACCCGGATGCAAGACTGATACTTGCCGGTTCGTGGGCGGGCTTTGAGAACTATGCCGACCGGCTGAAGACCTATGTCCGTGCGCTCGGGCTGGACGGAGTTGTGTTCACGGGACACGCTTCATTCCCCGAGATACTGGCTTATTACCGCACTGCAAGCGCTTTTCTCTGCATGAGCAGGCATGAGGGCTTCTGCGTGCCGCTCATCGAGGCGATGTACTTTGACGTTCCTGTCATAGCGCTTGATGCAGCAGCAGTAGGTGAAACCCTCGGCGGCAGCGGTATGCTCCTGAGTGACAGCGACCCTCTGTTTGCGGCGAAGGTGCTTGAAAGAGTGCTGGAGGACGGAGAGCTCCGCAGCAGTATCATCGAGGGTCAGCGCAGGCGGCTCGGCGATTTTTCATACGATAAGATAAGCGCACTGTTCAAGTCACAGTTCCGCACGTTCATCTCCGGAGGCAGGTCATGAGGCCGCTGGCATTTGTAGCTCCGTGGTTCGGGGAGAACATTCCCGGCGGAGCAGAGGCTGAGCTCAGGGAGCTGACCGCGCACCTCCACAGCGCAGGAGTACCGCTCGAAATACTGACTACCTGCGTGCGGGACTTCAATTCGGACTGGAGCAGGAGTTTTCACCGTCCGGGTACTGAAGTCACTTCCGACGGCATGATAATAAGACGCTTCCGTCCGAAGAAACGCGATAGATCGGCGTTTGACAGGGTGAACGCGAAGCTTATGAAAGGGCTTCCGGTGAGCCGGGAGGAGGAGCGCGTCTTTCTTCACGAAATGGTAGGCAGCCCGGAGCTTTGCCGATATATAGCCGGAAACATTGAACGCTACCGGCTGTTCGTATACATTCCCTATATGTTCGGGACGACGTATTACGGCATGAGGATATGTCCGGAAAAGTCGGTGCTGATACCCTGTCTGCACGATGAGCCTTACGCTCGCCTTACGCCTCTGAGGGAGCTTTTCCCGAGAGCGGCAGGTGCGGTTTTCAACGCAGCGCCGGAGGCTGAGCTTGCAGAGGAGCTTTACGGCTTCTCACGCTCAGGGACAAGAACTTCCGTCATGGGCATAGGAATGGACACGGATATAACGGCTCAGTCCGGGGAATTCCGCCGGAAATTCGGTATAGATGAGCCGTTCATACTTTACGCCGGACGCAAGGATGCCGGCAAGAATACAGGTACTCTTGTGAGATACTTCCGGGAGTTCCTTCAGAGGCACGAAACCCCGCTGAGACTCGTGCTTAGCGGTGGGGGAGAGACTGCACTTCCGGAGGAGCTTGTCAGGAGCGGCAGGATAACTGATCTCGGCTTCGTTGAAAAGCAGGACAAGTACAACGCTCTTGCGGCGGCAGAGCTGCTCTGTCAGCCGTCACTGAACGAGAGCTTCTCGCTGGTCATCATGGAGAGCTGGCTCTGCGGGCGTCCGGTACTGGTCCATGAGGGGTGCCCGGTAACGAGAGGCTTCGTGAGTGAATGCAGCGGAGGGCTGTATTTCGGAAATTATTTTGAATTTGAGGGCTGTGTGGAATACATTCTCAGCCATAAGGATACCGCTGCTGCAATGGGTGCAAGGGGCGGAGAATACGTCAGATCGCACTTTGACTGGAACGTCATTGTCAGTAGATACAAGGAATTTTTTGAGCTTATCGGAGGAGAGCGATGATATGAAGCTGATAATTCAGATACCATGCTATAACGAGGAGGAAACGCTCGAGCTTGCCTATAACGACCTGCCGAGGCAGATCGAGGGCATCGACGAGATAGAGTACCTCGTGATAAACGACGGCAGCAAGGATAATACCGTTCAGCGGGCAAGGGAGCTCGGCTTCCACCATATTGTCTCCTTCAAGCAGAACAAGGGACTTGCAAAGGGCTTTATGGCGGGAATTGACGCCTGTCTGCACCTCGGAGCGGATATTATCGTCAACACTGACGCCGATAATCAGTACTGCGGCGAGGACATCGAGAAGATAGTCCGTCCGATCCTCGACAGCAAGGCGGATATCGTCATCGGTGAGAGGCCTATCGACGAGACCGAGCATTTCTCATGGAAGAAGAAAAAGTTCCAGCACCTCGGAAGCTGGGTCGTAAGAGTTGCGTCCGGGACTGATATTCCCGATGCGCCGAGCGGCTTCCGTGCATATTCCCGCGAGGCTGCACTCAGGCTCAATGTTGTGAATGAGTACACCTACACGCTCGAAACTATTATTCAGGCAGGCAACAACAAGACTGCCATGACATCAGTCCCTATCAGGACGAACCCCGAGACCCGTCCCTCCAGACTTTTTTCAAGTATGTGGAGGTATATGAAGCGCTCGTCAACAGTAATAACAAGGTCGTTTGTTATGTACAAGCCGCTCAAATTCTTTATGACGATCGGCTCGATACTTATGCTCATAGGCACGGCGCTTGGCGTGAGGTTCCTCATACTCATGGGAATGGGTGAGGGCGCAGGTCACATTCAGTCTCTTATACTTACCGCAATATTCATAATGATGGGATTCCAGACGCTTACCATCGGGCTTCTGGGAGATACTATCGCATCTAACCGGAAGCTGCTCGAGGATGTTCAGTACAGGGTGAGAAAAATGGAGTGCTCGCAGGAGGATGCTGAAAAAAAGATCGATGGCTATATCCCCGGCGGAAGTTCTGAGCAGGAGGAGAAGCAATGAAAAGCTTCGGGGATATCAGGAACAAGAGAGTGCTCTATGTGGCCACAAAAAACAGCGACTACCTCAGGGTCACTCAGGAAATAAGGCTGCTGCGCGGTCAGGGCAATGAGGTAACAGTGATCGCTTCGCCGTCAAAGAGCTATCCGAAGCGGCTTATGTACGTCTACTGCAGACTTTTAGCGGTCAATATGAACGATTTTGACCTGAGCTTCATAGGCTTTGCCCCGCAGCTTGTGATACCGGCTTTCGGCTGGAAGCTGAGGAAGAAACCGGTAGTCACAGACTTTTTCATCTCGGTATATGATACGCTGTGCTTCGACAGGAAGAAGTTTCGTCCCGTGAGTATACCGGGAAGGCTTGCAAGGTATATTGACAAGCGCACCATAAAGGCTGCCGACCTCGTGATATGTGATACTAAGGCGCACGGCAGGTACTTCAGTGACGAGTTCGCCTGTTCAGTGAAGAAGATCAGAGCGCTCTACCTCGAAGCTGACAGCAGCATTTACTATCCGCGCCCCGCGGTGAAGAACAAGGACTTCACAGTGCTGTATTTCGGCAGCATACTTCCCTTGCAGGGCGTTGATGTGATACTTGACGCAATACGCATCCTCAGCAGCGAGAGCGGGCTGAGGTTCGTTGTGATAGGGCCTCTCGGGGACAACCTCCGCACAGGAGAGGAGATAACTGAGTATATCGACTGGCTCCCTCAGGAGGAGCTTGCCGAAAAGATAGCCTCCGCAGACCTCTGCCTCGCAGGACACTTCAACGGCAGTATCATGAAGGCAAAGCGCACTATACCGGGCAAGGCTTATATTTACCGTGCAATGGAAAAACCCATGATACTGGGAGATAATCCGGCTAACCATGAGCTTTTCAGCGTGGAGGACGAAGGGATATACTTCTGTCCCATGAGTGACCCGGAGGCGCTTGCAAGACTCATACTGGATATCAGGGAGTGTCAGAGTTGAAGAAATACTTAAAAACAGCCGGAAATATAGTGATGATAGCAGCGCTTGCGTTTGTGGTAAAGAAGCTGCTCGACATGGACATAAAGCCATCACAGTTCCGGTCAGGGAAGGTCGCAGCGGCACTCGCGGCAGGTGCGGTGATTCAGACCGTTATCATGCTTCTGGCAAGCATCCCGTGGCTCATTTTCACGCGCTCGCTCTCAGGGGTGAGGATATCGTTTTCGGCTGCAATGCCGGTGTATACGCGCTCGAATCTCTACAAGTACATTCCGGGCAACGTCTTTCAGTACGTCGGAAGGAACAAGCTTGCCGCGGATATGCACATCAGCCATGTTGACGTTGCATTTGCAACAGTGCTGGATGTGTTTTTCAGCATGGTCTGGGCCGGGATATTCTCGGTCTGCCTTCTCGGAGGCAGGATAGCCGGGCTGCTCGGGAAATACTGGCGGAATTTCGTTATCATCGGCGCGGCAGGAACAGTTCTCCTTGTGGTGCTTGTGATATTGGTAAGAATGAAGCTCCGTGACAAGGCGGCAGCGTATATAGCGCGGTATACTGAGACTCTGCACAAGTGTGACCGGCGTCAGCTTGCCGGCGGGATATTTTATTATTTCGCGCAGTATATCGTAAGCGCGGGAATGTACTTCCTGTGTATCGTGCTTGTGGTGCCGGAGGCTTCTGTCAGTGAGCAGGTAGCACTGACGGGTGCGTTTATATTTGCGTGGATAGTAGGCTTCATAACTCCCGGCGCTCCCGGAGGTATAGGCATCCGCGAGGGAGTGATGATCTTCGTCAGCGGTGACAAGTATTCGGACAGGATAGTCCTTTTCGTGCTCGTCATGCGTATATCATCTATAATTGCCGATATAGCGGCATTTGTAGTGGGAAGCCTCTTTCAGGGGCGTAACACTGAGGGAAAAGCGGAGCATTATCCTGAGGCGTGAGCTCTGGTCAGCAATGCCCATCCGCTTTGTTCAAAATGTGACAAAAATGGTGCCCCAAATAGGGCAATGTGCAAAAATTTTTAAAAGCTTAATGAAAAAGCGTGACAATTTATACAAGCTGTGATATAATAGTAACAGGGTATTTTTATCCAGCCGCAGCTTTCTGCCCGGCAGATATCACAAAAGAAAGGGCTATATATATGGACAACAATTATAACAACCGCAATTATGATCCGAACAGTCAGCGCCCGCGCAAAAGAGTATCGAAGAAAACTCTGCGCCGCCGCCAGCTTACAGCGCTGTGTGTTATTGCATTTCTCGTCCTGCTGCTTGTGATCCTTATGGCTAAAGCCTGCACTAAGGACAGTACCAAAAAAGGCGGGGATACTGCCCCGACAGAGACTACTACCACAACGGCTCTGACTACGACAGCTCAGGCTGCGACCTCTGCTACTACAACTACTACGACAACAACAAGGACGGAAGGCGCTAATGACAGCGGCTTCAAGCTTGATAAGTACAGCGTATATATCGACATCGGCGGCACAGCTCTGCCTATTGTTCAGGCTTATCCCGACGGTTCATCAGAGCCAGACGAGGTTTGGACTTCATCCGACCCGAAGATCGCTACAGTAGATTCATACGGTCATATCACCGGAGTTTCCGGCGGCGAGTGCTATGTCACCGTCGGCACCAGAAAGGACCCCTCAAAGGAGGCAACCGTAAAGGTAGTCGTTGCCGGTCCTGCCAATACCGCAAATCCGGACGTGCCCGGTGAGAATACTCCCAATACAGATAATAATAAGATCACAAATCCAGAGCCTCAGCAGTTAGCTGAGGCTCCTGCACCTTCTAAGATAAGCGGTGAGGGATTTCACTATGAGGGCGATGTTCTCATTGTGAACAAGACCTATTCTATCCCCTCGACCTACGACCCCGGAGCACTTGACCCGACCTGTACGGAATGGTTCAACAAGCTTGCACAGGGTGCTGCAAAGGAAGGCCTGAATATCTATATCTCATCAGGCTACCGCTCATACAATGATCAGAATACGATCTACAATGGATATTGTCAGGGCTATGGTCAGGCGACTGCTGATACCTTTTCGGCGCGTCCGGGGCACTCCGAGCACCAGACCGGTCTTGCGATAGACGTTAATATCATCGACGATTCGTTTGCGGGAACTCCCGAGGCTATCTGGATAGAGAACCACTGCTGGGAGTACGGCTTCATTCTCCGATATCCCAAGGGCAAGCAGGATATCACCGGCTACAAGTATGAGCCGTGGCACATCAGATATGTCGGCAGCGAGATATCAAAGAAGATACACGATGCCGGCGGTATTACCCTTGAGGAATATTACGGATTGACCTCACAGTATCAGTCATAACGAAAAGCCCTGGGTTATCAGGGCTTTTTCTTTTTATACAGGAAAAAGGACACCCACAGGTGTCCTTTTCTTATTTCCGTATGCGGCAGAGATTTGCCTCGCCGGAGCTGAGGTGCTTTACTGTGCCGTCAGGGAACTCAACTATGAGGTTGGCATTGTCGTCGATGCCGAGAGCCTTACCGGTAAGGGGAGCCCCGCCTGAGACAGCGGTTATCTCATTGCCTGTGAGTATCTCGCGGCGGCGGTATTCCGGGAGAAATCCGCGCTCCGCAACAGTCAGGGTATATTTTTCGAGCCGGTCGAGTATAGCAGCGCACAGGAAGTTGCGGTCTGCCCGGATCCCGGTCTCAGCCTCTATTGATGTAGCAGTTTCTGCAAGCTCACCGGTGAAGCTTCCGCTCACGTTCACTCCTATGCCGATAACGGCATAGTCCAGCGAGTGCATTTCAAGTCCGAGCGAAGCTTCGGTAAGTATGCCGCAGAGCTTCTTTCCACCGAGGTAAATGTCATTGACCCACTTTATACCGACATTTGCCCCGCTGAGAAGCTCAATCGCCTCTGCAACAGCCACAGCCGCGGCGGTCGTTAGCATAGAGGTCAGGGATATATCAAGCTCCGGACGAACTATCACGCTCAGGTAAAGGCCTGAGCCTGCGGGAGAGACGAAGCTCCGTCCGAGCCTTCCGCGGCCCATAGTCTGCATATCTGCAACTACTGCTGTGCCGTGGGGAGCGCCTGCTGAAGCAAGCTTCTTTGCAGCGGTATTTGTGGAATCTATCTCGTCATAAACATGGAGCTCACACCCGAATTCCTTTGCAGTGAGGCGGGCTCTGATGAGCTTTTCGGAGAGTCGGTTGTTGTTCATTGAGAGCCGGTAGCCCTTCGAGGTCACGGATTCGATAGTGTAGCCCTCGCTTTCAAGCGATTTTACAGCCTTCCAGACGGCATTCCGGCTCACTCCGAGCTTCTGTGCAAGTGATGCTCCGGATATATATTCATCTCCGGCGTCGGCAAGAGTAGTGAGGAGGGCCTCTTTAACGTTCATATCGTACCTCTTTCGTTACTTCGTGACAGCTTCTCTTATCATGCGGCAGACCTGAGTTACTGCGAAGGGGATCACAGCAAGTCCGAGGACCTCAAGAAGATTCTTGACCTCGAAACAGTCACTGACTGACATGAAGCCGTGGAAGGGAGTTACGAGAAGCGCAGCTGTCAGCAGAAGCGCACCTACGAAGAATGCTCCGACAGAGAACAGATTCTTGGTGAAGCCAAGCCTTGCAAGGGAGTATTTTCCGCGGCTGTCGAAGCCCTCGAAAAGTCTCGCAAGACAAAGTGTTGCAAACGCCATAGTGCTTGCCATTGCCGCAGAATCGCACGAGTCTTTGCCTATCATGAACGCACACATTACGCAGGCTGCGATAATAATGCTGTGGAATGCGATGTAGATGCCGGTCTCCTTGTTGAGAATGGATTCGTTGGTCGGACGCGGCTTTTCCTTCATAACGCCCGGCTGCATAGGCTCCATGCAGAGCGCGAGCGCCGGCAGTGAATCAGTAAGGAGGTTGATGAACAGCAGGTGTACCGGCATGAACGGCAGCGGCAGGTTGAACAGGGTAGTAAGCAGCACTACGATTATCGCCGCAGCGTTTCCGGCAAGCAGGAACTTGATAGCATTCTTTATATTGCTGTAGATACATCTGCCGTTTGCGACCGCCTTGACGATCGTAGCGAAGTTGTCGTCCGCAAGTATCATCGAGGCCGCATCCTTTGAGACCTCGGTTCCGGTGATGCCCATTGCAACGCCGACATCAGCCTTTTTCAGCGCAGGAGCGTCGTTTACGCCGTCGCCGGTCATGGCAACGACCTTGTCCTTCTTCTGCCAGAGATCAACTATGCGTATTTTATGCTCAGGCGAAACACGCGCGTATACGGAGACTTTTTCGAGCCTTGCAGAGAGTTCCTCGTCGGAGATGTTGTTCAGCTCATTGCCGTCCATAGCGAGGTCGCCGTCCTTGTAAATTCCGATCTCCTTTGCGATAGCAACAGCGGTCAGCTTATGATCGCCGGTTATCATGATAGGCTTTATTCCGGCAGAAATACACTCCGCAACAGCAGCCTTGCTCTCCTCACGCGGCGGGTCGGTCATAGCGGTGAGACCGATGTATATATAGTCGCACTCGTCATCAAGAGTGATATGAGCATCGGTATTCAGTATTTTCTTTGCGAAGGCAAGAACTCTCATGCCGTTATCGGAATATGTAAGGTTAGCCTTTCTTATGCCCGCGAGGTCATCCTCGGTAATAGGACGGATGCCGTCTTCGCCGAGAACGTATTTCATACGGGGGACAAGAACGTCT